>JBEVMD010000172.1:0-11625 GCA_040508835.1 Duganella sp.
TGGCGCTTGGATTTGGTGGTTTTCTTGGTCAGAATGTGACGCTTGAAAGCGTGGCCACTCTTAACAGTTCCACCTGGGCGTACGCGAAAACGTTTTTTCGCGGAGCTCTTGGTTTTCATTTTTGGCATAGATATTCTGTCGTTTTACGGACAGCTCCATATCGAAACAGGATTACAGGTGGTAACTACGTTACGCTTAGATGCCTGCTCTCACTTGTTTGTGCAGCGGATGCGAGTCCACTACATTTACTACAGCCGGCGATTATAGCCGGTTTGGTGCACTTGTGCACCAAAAACTTCGCCAGTACAAAAAGCGCCGGCGTAAAAACGTGCCGCCAGCGCAAAAACGTCATTCCCGCGAAGGCGGGAATCCAATGCCGACGAGCCGCGTTGGCTCAGGCAAAACTGGATTCCCGCCTGCGCGGGAATGACGGATTTCAGGCTGAAGATTACTTCTTCTTTTTCGGCGCCAGCACCATGATCATCTGGCGGCCTTCCATTTTCGGGAACTGCTCGACCTGGCCATGCGGCTCGAGGTCGGCTTTCAGGCGTTCCAGCATACGGAAACCAATATCCTGGTGCGCCATTTCACGGCCGCGGAAACGCAGCGTGATCTTGGTCTTATCGCCTTCTTCGAGGAACTTGATAAGGTTGCGCAACTTGATATTGTAGTCGCCATCATCGGTACCCGGACGGAATTTGACTTCCTTCACGGAGATGATTTTTTGCTTCAATTTCGCCTCGTGAGCCTTCTTTTGCTCCGAGTACTTGAATTTGCCGTAGTCCATCAAACGGCAAACCGGCGGGACCGCCGTAGGGGCGATCTCGACCAGGTCGACGTTTGCCTCTTCCGCCAGGCGGAAGGCTTCGGCCAAAGTCACGATACCGAGTGCCTCGTTATCGACCCCGCTTAAACGCATTTCAGGGGCAGTGATTTCGCCATTGATGCGATGCGACTTGTCAGTAGCTATGGTGATTCCTTTTAAAATTTGATAACTGGCGCGTGCGATCAGGCATGTCAGCTTATTAAGCTTTGTTGGCGACGTCTTGCGACAGTCGCTCGATCAGGGCATCGACGGACATGACGCCCAGATCGACATTGCCCCGTGCCCGCACGGCCACGGTGTTGGCATCCCGCTCCTTGTCGCCCACCACGAGGATGTACGGCAGTTTTTGGACGGAATGTTCACGTATTTTATAGTTTATTTTCTCATTGCGCAAATCAAGCTGTACGCGGAACCCGGCCCGGCGCAGCTTTTCGGTGACCTGCTGCACATAGTCGGCCTGTGCGTCCGAGATGTTCAGCACCGATACTTGCACCGGAGCAAGCCACGCCGGCAGCGCGCCCGCATAGTTTTCGATCAGGATGCCGATGAAACGCTCCATCGATCCCACGATCGCGCGGTGCAGCATGACCGGCACCTGGCGCGTATTGTCCGCCGCCACATATTCGGCACCCAGGCGCTCGGGCATGAAGAAGTCGACCTGCATCGTGCCCACCTGCCATGGACGACCGAGCGAATCCTTCAGGTGGTACTCGATCTTCGGACCGTAGAATGCGCCCTCGCCCGGCAATTCCGTCCAGGTCACGCCGCAGGCGCGCAGGCCCGAACGCAATGCTTCTTCCGCTTCGTCCCACACTTCGTCGGAACCGATGCGATTGTCGGGACGCAACGCCAGTTTCACTTCGATGTTGTGGAAGTGGAAATCGGCATACACTTCCATCGCCTGCGTGTGGAACGACACCACTTCCGGCTCGATCTGCTCGTGGGTGCAGAAGATGTGGCCGTCATCTTGCGTGAAGCCGCGCACGCGCATGATGCCGTGCAGCGCGCCCGAAGGCTCGTTGCGGTGGCACTGGCCGAACTCGCCGTATCGCAGCGGCAGGTCGCGGTACGACCGCATATTGCTGTTAAAGATCTGCACGTGGCCCGGGCAGTTCATCGGCTTCAGCGCATACGAGCGGTTTTCCGACTCGGTGACGAACATGTTTTCGCGATAGTTGTCCCAGTGACCGGTCTTGGCCCACAGGCTGGCGTCCAGAATCTGCGGCGCTTTTACTTCCTGGTAGCCATTGACCTGGTATTTGTGGCGCATGTACTGCTCCACCTGCTGCCAGATGGTCCAGCCTTTTGGATGCCAGAACACCAGGCCCGGCGCTTCATCCTGGAAGTGGAAGAAGTCGAGCTGCTTGCCCAGCTTGCGGTGGTCGCGCTTTTCCGCCTCTTCCAGCTGGAACAAATACTGTTCCTGGTCTTCCTTTTTCGCCCAGGCCGTGCCATACACGCGCTGCAGCATCTCGTTCTTGCTGTCGCCGCGCCAGTACGCGCCGGCCAGCTTCATCAATTTGAATACCTTCAGCTTGCCCGTCGATGGCACGTGCGGGCCACGGCACAAATCTTCGAAGCCGCCTTCGCTGTACAGCGAAACGTCCTGGTCGGCCGGAATCGAGGCGATGATTTCCGCCTTGTAGTTTTCTCCGAGGCTTTTGAAGTGGGCTACGGCTTCGTCGCGCGGCAGCACGCGGCGCGTGACCGGCTCATCCTTCTTGGCCAGCTCCACCATTTTCTTTTCGATCGCGATCAGATCGTCGGGCGTGAACGGACGCTTGTACGAGAAGTCATAATAAAAACCGTTGTCGATCACGGGGCCGATGGTCACCTGCGCATCGGGGAACAATTGCTTGACGGCGTAGGCCAGCAAGTGGGCGGTGGAGTGACGGATCACGTCCAGGCCTTCGGGGTCTTTGTCGGTGACGATGGCGAGGTCGACGTTTTTGTCGATCAGGTAGGACGTATCCACGACTTTGCCGTCGACCTTGCCAGCCAGCGCGGCTTTGCCGAGGCTGGTGGCAATGCTGGACGCCACTTGGGCTACGGTGACGGGACCCTCGAACTCGCGGGCGGAGCCATCTGGAAGGCGGACTGAAATCATGGTGTTCTCCCTATCGGCGCGCAGCGCCGTTGGTAATGGTGGGTACTGGAAAATATAAACTAAAATGCGGACGAAAAAAAAACGCGGACTAGCCGCGTTTTTCTCTTTTTTTGAGCAAAAAGGATCCCGTTCGACTAGCGTCACTCCCAAAGCTTGGTAGTAGTTCGCGGTGTCATAACCGGGATGCCTTTCTCGCTCTTACATGAATTCGGGTGGGCGGTGAGGAATTCGAATCCCCGACCCCTTGGATGTCGACCAAGTATTCTAACCAGCTGAACTAACCGCCCGTGTTGCTACATTTTACTTCTATTTACTACGATACTGCGAATTCTGGTGGGCGGTGAGGAATTCGAATCCCCGACCCCTTGGATGTCGACCAAGTATTCTAACCAGCTGAACTAACCGCCCGAAGACCAGCATTATAGAGAGCGAAACGCAGAAAAACAAGGGCCTTTCATAGGAAAGATTTACGAAACGCACCATGACGCCCGAGCATGGCGCGCCCGCTTCCAGTAAACTGTGTGCATCGCAAAAACATAAGAATCCCATGTCCGCTCGAACTCCCGCCGTCTCGCCCTCTTCCCATTTGCACGAGCACCGCGTGGGCGACGCCAAATACAAGCATGTGAGCGTGCAGCGCAGCCAGAAGGTGCTGGCCTGGGCGCTGGCGCTCACGCTGAGCTTTGCGATGGTCGAGGTGGTGACCGGCTTCATGTCCAATTCGCTGGCCCTGATCTCCGACGCCGGCCACATGGTCACCGACGCTGCCGCACTGGGCCTGGCCCTGCTGGCGCAACTGATTTCCAAGCGGCCGCCGTCGGCACGCCACTCGTTCGGCTTCGGCCGCGCCGAGGCGCTGGCCGCGTTCGTCAACAGCCTGGTGCTGCTGGTCCTGGTGGGATGGATTATCTACGAGGCCCTGCAACGTTTTTCGCAGCCGGAACAGGTGCACGGCGCCACCGTGTTCATCGTGGCCGGCATCGGCCTGGCGATCAACCTGGTGCTTGCTTATATATTGTCGCGCGGCGACAGCAATATGAATACGCGCGCAGCGCTGGTCAACGTCATGGGCGACTTGCTGGGCTCGGTTGCGGCGCTGGCGTCGGGCGCCATCATTTATTACACGGGCTGGATGCAGATCGACCCGCTGCTGTCGCTGTTCGTGGCGCTGCTGATTTTAAAATCCACAGTGAGCGTGCTGCGCGAGTCGTACCACTTCCTGATGGGCGGCGTGCCGGAGCCGATCGACTACCTGGCCGTGGGCGCCGACCTCGAGCGCATCGACGGCGTGTGCTCGGTGCACGACCTGCACGTGTGGGACATGTCGCCCGGCGAACCGGCGCTGATCGGCCACGTGGAAATCGTCGAACTGCAGCGCTGGCCCGAGATCCTGCATGCGATCAAGGCCATGCTGCTCGACAAGCACGACATCGACCACATCACGCTGCAGGCCGAGGTGGCCCCGCAGCCTTCTTTAAAACCATAGAACCAGCACCATGCACAACTTCGAAAAACGCCGCGACCGCTATGACTTGTTTGCGTCGTTTGAAAAACCCCTGGTCAACCTCAGCTTCGAGATGCCGGTGCCGGATTTCCGCCCGTACTGCAAGGCCAACGGCCTGCCGCCATTTCACTTCTTCCTGTATTGCGTATTGAACGCGGTAAAAGGCATCGACAACTTCATGTACCGGGTGCTCGATGGCGAGGTGATCAAGCTCGACGATTTTGTGGCGTCGTACACGGTCATCAATCACAACAACGATCTGAACATCACCAAGTTCGAGATGACCGACGATCTGCCGACGTTCATCGCGCGCAGCCTGGCAGCCAAGCAGGAGGCGGAAACCCGCACCGAACTGGCCAACATGGGGCCGTTGATGACGCCGCTCGAACAGAAACAGAATGTCCATATCACGTGCATGCCGTGGTTCAGGCTGACATCGGTCGAGCACCCGATCTATCGCCACGCAGACTACGACATTCCGTCGCTGGCCTGGGGCCGCTTCGGCGAACCGCAAGCCGATGGCATGATGATGGTGCCGTTCTCGGTGCAGGCGCACCACGGCTTCGTGGACGGCTACCACGTGCACCTGCTGGCGCAGTCGATCGCCGCCCGCGCACAAGCGCTGATCTAAATCATTCGGGGTCAGTGCCGACATTCAGACACGAACTCTTCCATCAATGCTTGAGCTTGTGTCCAAATGTCGGCACTGACCCCGAAGGCAGAGCTCGCAGGTAGGGCTGGCGTTAGCTGCGGCGCGCTTCCTGCACCCCCGCCACTTCCGCGATCGCGCTCAGCGCTTTTTGCAGGGCGGCGGTGGCGCCGATTTCGGCGGTGAAGGTCATGCGGGCAAAGCCCTTGGTGCTTTGCGTGTTGACGCCGATGACATTGATTTTTTCACGCGAGAACACTTCCGAGATATCGCGCAGCAGCCCCTGGCGGTCGTTGGCCAGCACGAAGATGTCGACCGGGTACACGGTGTCGGTGACCGCGCGGCCCCATTCGGTGACGATCACGCGCTCGGGCGCCTTAGCGCGCATTTCCGCAAAGTTCTTGCACGTGGCGCGGTGGATCGAGACGCCCTTGCCGCGCGTGACGAAACCGATGATGCCGTCCGGCGGCGCTGGCTTGCAGCACTTAGCCAGCTGCGTCATCAAGCCTTCGGTGCCCACGACCAGCACGCCCGACTTGGCGCCCTGCTCCGTGCTCGACGCCCGGCTCTTGCCCAGGAAAACCTCGTCCACCGGCTCCACCGGTTCGCCGCTGTCGTGCAGCGCGTGTTCGATGTGGCGCAGGCTGAACTCGTCCTTGCCCACGGACAGGAACAGGTCGTCGACCTTGGCAAAGCCCAGCTTGTTGGCCAGCGCTTCCAGGTTGACGGCCGTCTTGCCCTCGCGCTGCAGGGTTTTCTCGACCATGGACCGGCCGTGCGACAGCGTCTCCTGCATGTCGATGGCGTGGAACCAGGCGCGGATTTTCGACCGCGTGCGGGTGGCCACCGTGTACTCGTCGCTGAGCCAGTCGCGCGACGGCCCGGCCGTGCCCGGCGCGCCCTTGGCCGTGATGATTTCGCAGGTCTGGCCGTTCTTGAGCTGGGTATTCAGCGGGACCATGACGCCATCGACGCGCGCGCCGCGGCAGCGGTGGCCGACGTCGCTGTGCAGGTAGTAGGCGAAATCGATGGGCGTGGCGCCCACCGGCAATTCGATCACGCGCGCCTGCGGCGTCAGGACAAAAATGCGGTCGTCGAGCGCGGCGGACTTGAGCTTTTCCACCCATTCGCGCTGCTGGTCTTCCTCGCCCACCACCGATTCGGCCACGTCGGTCTTCCACGCCAGCAGCTGGCGCAGCCAGGCGATTTTCTCTTCGTACTTCTGGCCGACGGAGTTGGCGCCGCCCTCCTTGTAGCGCCAGTGCGCAGCCACGCCGTACTCGGCAAAGCTGTGCATTTCCTGGGTGCGGATCTGCACTTCCAGCGGCCGGCCGTCCTCGGCCGTGACCACCGTGTGCAGCGACTGGTAGCCGTTCGGTTTTGGACGCGAAATATAGTCGTCGAATTCCTTGGGGATCGGGGTCCAGATATTGTGCACCACGCCCAGCACCGTGTAGCAGGTCTTGACGTCGGCCACGATCACGCGAAACGCGCGCACATCGTACAAGTCGGTAAAGTCCAGCTCCTTGCCCTTCATCTTGCTCCAGATGGAATAGATGTGCTTGGGCCTGCCGAACACCTCGGCTTCGATGCCGGCCGCCGCCATTTCCGACTGCAGGCGGGCAATCGCGTTGGTGACAAAGCCTTCGCGCATCATGCGCTTTTCTTCCAGCATCTTGGCGATGCGTTTATAGGTGTCCGGCTCGATGAAGCGGAACGACAGGTCTTCCAGCTCCCACTTCAGTTGCCAGATACCGAGGCGGTTGGCCAGCGGCGCGTACAGGTCCAGCGTCTCGCGCCCGTAGGCGCAGGTCATGTCGTTGAACAGCTTGATGTCGGCAAAATAACGCAGCGTGGTCACGCACGACGCCAGCCGCACCAGCACCACGCGCATGTCGGACGCCATGGCCAGCAGCATCTTGCGCAGCGTTTCCACCTGCGCCACCGCCTGCTGGGCGGCATTGCGGCCGCGCGCCGGGGCGCCGGGCGCGGGGTGGGTTTGCGTCAGTTCGCGCAGACGGATCAACTGGCGCACGCCGGCCACCAGGTCGCCGACTTCGGTGCCAAAGCGCGGTTCGATCAGCGGCGCTTCGGCCGGTTCGAGCAGGGTCAGCTCGAACACCAGCCCGGCAATGCGGGTTTCCACGTCGCTGCGCATGAACGCGAGCGTGGCGGCCACGCCGGTGGCAAAGTCGATGGCCGGCTGGCCGCTCGTGGTCACCCGCTCCGCGTACGCGGTACCGGCAAAATCGAGGGCGGATTGCATGCGCACGCAGTCGTCCGGCGACAGGCCCGACATCAAGGGATTCGACGTGGCGGACGCGGCGCTGGTCAGCGCAGTGGTTGACACCATGATGGTCCTAACGCTGTGCGGCGACGACGACGACTTCGATGCGCCAGTCGGGGTTGGCCAGTTTGGCTTGCACCGTGGCGCGTGGCGGCGTGTGGCCACCGGGCACCCAGGCGTCGTACGCTTCGTTCATGCCGTCGTAATCGGCCAGGTCGGCCAGGTAGATCTGGCAGCTGAGGATGCAGGTCTTGTCGCTGCCGGCTTCGGCCAGCAGCCGGTCAACGTGGGCCAGCACCTCGCGGGTCTGGCCGCCGATGTCGAGGCTGGTGTCGTCGGGCACCTGGCCGGCCAGGTAAACGGTGTTGTTGTGGATCGCCACTTCGGACAGGCGCTTGCCTATGTGTAATCGGTCAATTTGCATAATTATTATTCTCTTACGGTTTACTGAATTTTTACTAGCCTATCAGAAATTTCCTGGCGATCGCGATCTGGTCGTCGTGGATGAACGTGGGCGCATGGCCCACGTCGGCCAGTTCCACCAGCGTCGCGCGGGGCCCGCGCTCGGTCATCATTTGCGCGGTCTCGCGCGTGAGCAGGTCGGAGTCGGCGCCGCGCACCAGCAGCGTGGGACAGGTGACGGCGTCGTAGGCGGCCCATAGCAAGGCCTCGTCCGCCCGCACCGATTCGGGCGTGGCCGCACGGAACGGCAGCGCCAGCCCCATGTCGTAGTGGCGTATCCATTTGCCGTCGCGGTCCTGGCGCAGCACGTCGGTGGCCAGCTTGTGCCACTCCTGCTCGGTGTGCTGGCCGAACGACTGCGAGACATCGCGGATGAACTGCGCGCCCTCGTCGAAGCTGTTGAAACGCATGTCCTGACCGATGTAGTCACCGATGCGCTGCAGGGCGCCCGGCTCGAGCACCGGGCCGATATCGTTGAGCACCAGTTTGCGCACCGGGTTGCCTGGCAGCGAAGCGAGACCGAGCCCGATCAGGCCGCCCATCGACGTGCCGAACCAGTCGACCGTTTGCTGCGCGCTGCCATCGGTGATGCGCGCCAGCAGCGTGACCATGTCGCTCACGTACTGCGGAATGCGGTAAAGCTGCGGATTCGCGAGCCATCCGGAGCGGCCGCGGCCCACGATGTCGGGGCAGATCACGCGGTAGTCGCCGGCCAGTGCCCGGGCCAGGTGGTCGAAATCGTCGCCGACGCGGGTCACGCCGTGCACGCACACTAGCATTTGGGGGTTGTGCCGGTCGCCCCACTCCTTGTAAAACATCTGGTGCAGGCCAGCGGGCGAGGCGCATGTTACGGAGTTCAATTTCGCTTCGGTCATGCGGCTTCCTTGATAGGATTTTTAGGTAGGACTTTATTTAAGGTTTATTTAATGACATTTTACCGGGCGTCGTGCTTAAATCCTAATGCAGTGTAGCGCAGCACGCGCTCTATCTCCAACCCTCATGAGGACACTATGGCTAACAACACTTTGAATGGAAAAACCGCACTGGTGACGGGGTCGACCTCGGGCATCGGCCTCGGGATCGCGCGCAGCCTGGCCCAGGAAGGCGCCAACGTGCTGCTGAACGGCTTTGGCGACGCCAAAGAGATCGACCAGCTGCAGCAGGACCTGGCCCGCGAATTCGGCGTGCAGGTCGCTTATCACAATGCCGACATGTCCAAGCCGGCCGAAATCGCGGCGCTGATCGCGTTTGCCGGCGACAAGTTCGGCGGCGTGGACATCCTGGTCAACAACGCCGGCATCCAGTTCGTGGCCAACGTGGAAGACTTCCCGGCCGAAAAATGGGACGCCATCATTGCCATCAACCTGACCTCGGCGTTCCACACGTCGCGCCTGGTGCTGCCGCGCATGCGCGAAAAAAACTGGGGCCGCATCATCAACCTGGCGTCCACCCACGGCCTGGTGGCATCCAGCGGCAAGGCGGCGTACGTGGCCGCCAAGCACGGCCTGATCGGGCTCACCAAGGTGACCGCGCTGGAAACGGCCACCACCGGCGTGACCGCCAACGCCATCTGCCCCGGCTTCGTGCTGACGCCGCTGGTACAAAAGCAGGTGGACGACCGCGCCGCCAAGAACGGCATCAGCATCGAGGAGGCCAAAACAGCGCTATTGTCGGATAAGCAACCGTCGGGCGAATTCGTCACGCCGGAAGAACTGGGCGCGCTGGCCGTCTTCCTGTGCAGCGACGCGGCGCGCCAGGTGCGCGGTGCGGCGTGGAACATGGACGGCGGCTGGGTGGCCCAATAATCGCTCACCAGGGATCATCCATAAGCAAGACCGCAGGCAGATATAAGCGTCACCCATAAGCGCCACACCTGCGGGTTTCCACAATAGTGATAACTGTTATTTTCACGGATGATGACCTCCTCAACAGAAACGCGAGGAGACCCCGTGAAAAAACCATTTTATAAGGTGCTGTATATCCAGGTGCTGTTCGCCATTGCGTGCGGCATCCTGCTAGGCATCTTCCTGCCCGCCGACGCGGTCGCCATGAAACCGCTGGGCGACGGCTTTATCAAACTGATCAAGATGATCATCGCACCGGTGATTTTCTGTACCGTCGTGTCCGGCATTGCCGGCATGCAGGACGTCAAGAAAATCGGCCGCGTGGGCGGCAAGGCCCTGCTGTACTTCGAAGTGGTCTCCACGTTCGCGCTGGCCATCGGCCTGATCGTGGCCAACGTCCTGAAACCGGGCGCCGGCTTCAACGCCGATCCGGCCCACCTGGACGCCAAGTCGATCGCGCAATACACGCACGCCGAAGGCCTGACCACCACCGACTTCATCATGAACATCATCCCGAAGACTTTCGTGGATGCGTTCGCCAAGGGTGACATCCTGCAAGTGCTGCTGATCGCCATCCTGTTCGGCTTTTCGCTGTCGCTGCTGGGCGAGCGCGGTCGTCCGATCACCAAGCTGATCGACGAACTGTCGCACGTGATCTTCGGCGTCGTGAACATCATCATGAAGGTCGCTCCGATCGGCGCGTTCGGCGCCATGGCGTTCACCATCGGCAAATACGGCCTGGCCTCGCTGATCCCGCTGGCAAAGCTGATGGGCTCGTTCTACCTGACCTGCGGCCTGTTCATCTTCGTGGTGCTGGGCGCGATTGCCCGCTACACCGGCTTCTCGATCTTCAAGTTCGTCAAGTACATCAAGGAAGAACTGCTGATCGTGCTGGGCACCAGCTCGTCGGAAAGCGCGCTGCCTTCGCTGATGACCAAGCTGGAACGCCTGGGCTGCTCCAAGCCGGTCGTCGGCCTGGTGGTCCCTACCGGCTACTCGTTCAACCTGGACGGCACCAACATCTACATGACCATGGCTGCCCTGTTCGTTGCCCAGGCAACCAACACCGAGCTGACCCTGTGGCAGGAGCTCACCATTCTCGGTGTGGCCATGTTGACCTCGAAAGGCGCTTCCGGCATCACCGGCGCCGGCTTCATCACCCTGGCCGCTACCCTGGCCGTGGTACCGACCATTCCGGTGGCCGGCATGGCGCTGATCCTCGGCATCGACCGCTTCATGAGCGAATGCCGTGCCCTGACCAACTTCATCGGCAACGGTGTGGCAGCAGTGGTGGTGTCGAAATGGGAGAAAGAGCTGGACGTCGCCAGGATGACTGCCGAGCTGAACAACCCAGGCTCGACCATCGTGCCGGAAACCGAACTGAAACCGGCGATTGTGCCAGCGCACTAAGCTGAGCCTTCCCTCAAAAGCCCCGCGCAGCGATGCCGGGGCTTTTTTTATTTCCGGACAGATTTTCGGAATCGAACAACGCGCGTGTCCATTTTCGGACACGCGCCGTGGCAAACGCGCTGGAACAGCCATGGCACAGGTATTGCAAAGCTCCTGGCATCACCAACAGGGAGTCACCATGCCGGCAATAAACAGCGTGACGCTGGGCGCGCACCACAACGAATCGAGCATTGCAGCCGGCATCAATGCCCGCGGTCAGGCGGCCGGCACCATCGAAGACGATGCCGGCCACCGGCGCGCGGTCGTGTATGACCGGCGCCGGGTCGAACTGGGCACGCTGGGCGGCAGCGACAGCTATGCCAGCGGCATCAACGCCGCCGGGACAGTGGTCGGCACAGCCCAGAATGCCGACGGTCACTGGCGTGCATTCGTCGCCCGCCCCGGCGCCGGCATGCGCGACTTGGGCACGCTGGGCGGGCGCGGCAGCCATGGCGCCGCCATCAACGACGCTGGCCACGTGGCCGGTCTGGCCGATA
>JBEVMD010000173.1:0-6613 GCA_040508835.1 Duganella sp.
GCATCCGCTTCCCCCTGCCGCGCCAGGGGGTGACCCTGCTCGTGTTGGAATAATAACTTGACGGGTGGGCGCCGATCTCGTACATTGAGAGTCATGACCTCGCATCTGCACCTATCCGCTTTCCTGCTGCCCGGTGCTAGCCAACTCGCTAGCGCCCTATCGCTAGCAGCACGCCTACCAGCACACGCTTAATCAGCGTTTCAGTTGCACCCAGCGCCGGTCACGAGCCGCGCCGTCTTCAAAAACCCCAGGAAAGCTTGCACCGATGTTCACCCCGGCTACCCACGCTCACTGCTGCGCCCTACTGCTAAAGCTACCGACCGGTTGCCTGGCCTAGCGTCCCGTGGCCGCCCGGCAGCCGTCCGCCACATCGCACCCAGGCCCCAGCCCGATTAGCCGGCCTTGCACTTCCCCAAAATTCAAAGACCCAGGAGTACCCCATGATGTTGCAGAACCCAGCAGCGAAGTACCGCGCCTTCCCCGCCGTCCAGTTGTCGGAACGCCAATGGCCCAACAACGTGATCACCAAGCCGCCGATCTGGATGAGCACCGACCTGCGCGACGGCAACCAGGCGCTGATCGAGCCGATGAGCATCGAGAAAAAGCTGCGTTTCTTCGACCTGCTGGTCAAAGTGGGCCTCAAGGAAATCGAGGTGGGCTTCCCGTCCGCCTCGCAAACCGACTTCGACTTCGTGCGCAAGCTGGTGGAAGAAAACCGCATTCCCGACGACGTCACCATCATCGTGCTCACGCAGTCGCGCGAAGAACTGATCCGCCGCACCGTGGATTCCGCCGTGGGCGCCAGGCGCGCCATCGTGCACCTGTACAACTCGGTGGCGCCCGTGTTCCGCAAAGTGGTGTTCGGCATGTCGCGCGAGGAAATCACCAATATCGCCACCACCGGCACCAGGCTGGTCAAGGAACTGATCAAGCAGCATCCGCAAACCGACTGGGGTTTCGAATACACGCCGGAATCGTTCTCCACCACCGAGCTCGATTTCTCCAAGCATATCTGCGACGCCGTGACCGCCATCTGGGAGCCCACGCCGCACAAGAAGATGATCGTCAACCTGCCGTCCACCGTGGAATGCAGCACCCCCAATGTCTATGCCGACCAGATCGAATGGATGTCGCGCAAGCTGGCGCGCCGCGATTCGCTGATCATCAGCGTGCACCCGCACAACGACCGCGGCACGGCAGTCGCCTCGGCCGAGCTGGCCGTGATGGCCGGCGCCGACCGCGTCGAGGGCTGCCTGTTCGGTAACGGCGAACGCACCGGCAACGTCGACCTGGTCACGCTGGCGCTCAACCTGTACACCCAGGGCGTCAATCCCGGCCTCGATTTTTCGGACATCGACGAAGTACGCAAGTGCGTGGAAGAATGCAACCAGTTGCCGGTCCACCCGCGCCACCCGTACGTGGGCGACCTGGTGTTTACGGCATTCTCCGGGTCGCATCAGGATGCAATCAAAAAAGGGTTCGCGCAGCAGAAGGAAGGCGCGCTGTGGGAAATCCCGTACTTGCCGATCGACCCGGCCGACCTCGGCCGCAGCTACGACGCTGTCATCCGCGTCAACAGCCAGTCCGGCAAGGGCGGCATGGCCTACCTGCTGGAACAGGACTATGGCCTGGTCTTGCCGCGCCGCCTGCAGATCGAGTTTTCACGCGCGGTACAGGCCGTGGCCGACCAGACCGGCCTGGAAATCACGTCCGAGGGGATTTACGAGATTTTCAGCAAGGAGTATTTCGAGCAGAACGCGCCGTACGCCTACAACGCCCACAAGATGGTGGAAGACACGTCCAGCGACGAGCCGGTGCAGATCGATATCGCGCTCACCCACCGCAACGCGGCGATGACGCTGCAGGGCGGCGGCAACGGCCCGATCGACGCGTTTGTCGATGCGCTGGGCCTGGACATCAAGCTGATGGACTACCACGAACACTCGATCGGCTCGGGCGCCAACGCCAAGGCGGCGTGTTACGTGGAACTGCGCCTGGCCAATGGCCCGACGCTGTTTGGCGCGGCCACCGACAGCAACATCCTGACGGCGTCGTTCAAGGCCGTACTGAGCGCGGTGAACCGCCAGCTCAACGCCATCGAAACGGCGCAGGCCAGCGGCGCGGTCAGCGCTTAAATCGTCTGGTCGAAGCCCGAGGTCTGGGTGGACGGGAACAGCTCGTTCTCGTCCCGCACGACCTGCAGGTTCTTGTCCATCAAAATATCGTCGTAGGCCACGCCGTCGACGATCAGCGCGTGGTGTTCGCGGCCATACACCTTGAAGCCCAGCGATTCGTACAGGTGGATGGCGGCGGCATTGCCCACCGTGACGGCCAGCGTGACCTTGGTCACGCCTTCCATGGTGGCGATGCACGCCATCGCCTCGTTCATCAGTTGCCGGCCCACGCCGGTGCCGCGGTAGGCCACATCGACCTGCATGCCGCGGATGAACGCCTTGTGACGCAGCTTGATCTGCGGCTCGCGCCCCACGCCCACCATCCCGACCAGGCGGTCGCCATCGAAGGCGCCAAAACGATTGCGGCCGGCGTCGGACGCGAAATATGCTTCCGTGACGGACAGCGGGGTATTGCATTCCTCTTCATAGCTGGAAGTAAAAGCGGTGGGCGTTTCACGCAAACCGGACAAGCGCAGGGACTGGAAAGCAGCGGAATCTGCGGGCGTTAAACGTCGTATGAGGATGGACATGATGAGGGAAAAAAATAAATGATTGGAAGGCGATTGAAAAGATGATTAAATTATCATTTACTTGATTGCCAATAGCAAGCGAACGGGAGCGAAAGATGGGCTTTAAGCACCGGACTACGATAATACTCGCGGGATTGACCATTCTGGCCGGATTTCTGCTGCGTTTCGTGGTGGGACTGGAGCCCGTCTGGTGGCTTGCATGGCTCGCGCCTGCCGTGTTGCTGGCGCTTGCTTACCGCCAGCAACGCCCCAATCGGGCCCGCGCGGTCGTGCTGTGCGCAGCACTGCTTGGCGCCAGCGCCAATTTTCCTACTACACGGTCGTGATGCCCGTCGCGGTTGCCATCGGCATTACCGTGGCGCAGGCGCTGCTGTGGTACCTGGCCGTCATGACCGCGCGCCGCGTGGTGCTGCGCCATGCGGGCTGGTGGACAGTGCTGGCCTATCCGGTCGCCTGGACCGCCGTCGACACCGTGATGTCCGCCGTGCTCCCCGATGGCAACTGGGGCAATATCGGCTACAGCCAATATGCCTTCCTGCCCGCCATGCAGATTGCCGCGCTGTTCGGCACGGGCGGCGTGACATTCGTGATCTCGCTGGTCGCGTCCGCGCTGGCGCTGTGGCTGGCGTTTGGTGCGCAACCGGCGCGTACCCGCCATGCCGGCGTGGCGGCGCTGCTGGTGACCGCATGCGCGCTTGGCTACGGCGCCTGGCGCCTGCAGCAACCCGTGGCGGGAACCGACACCGTGTTCGGCCTGGTGGCGGTGGACGACGCCATCGGCCTGCACGCCACGCCTGCGTATGCCGAGCCGATCTGGCGCAATTACGAGCAGCAGGTGGCCACACTGGCGGGGCAAGGCGCCACCATCATCGTGCTGCCCGAAAAAGTCGCCGTGCTGTCGCCGGCGGCGGCAGCGCAGGTACAGCAGCGCTTTGCGGCGCTTGCCGCGCGGCTGCAGGTCTGGATCGCCATCGGCGTGGGCGTCGATGACGGCGGGCGCCGCACCAACCTGGCCTGGCTGCTGTCGCCGCAGGGCGCGCCGGCGCGCAGTTACCAGAAGCACCACCTGGCCCCGCCCGAGCGCGATTACAGCCCCGGCAGCGACTACCTGGTGCACAGCGTCGATCGCAGCATGGTGGGGGTGGCGATCTGCAAGGACATGCATTTTGCGTCATTTGGCCGCGCCTATGGCCGGCGCCAGGTGGGGCTGATGCTGGTGCCGGCATGGGACTTCCAGGCCGACCGCTTCATTGCCAGCGGCATGACGACGCTGCGCGGAGTGGAAAACGGCTACACGGTGGTGCGCAGCGCGCGCGACGGACTGCTGACAGTGACCGATCCGTACGGCCGCATCGTCGCCCAGCGGGACAGCGCGGCCATGCCCGGCAGCGCGCTGCTGGTACGCACCCAGGTGCCGGCTCCGGTTGCCACGCTGTACACGCGCATCGGCGACCTGGCCGGGTGGCTCTGCGTGGCGCTCATGCTTGCCGGCACGCTGTGGCTGGCGCGGCGTCCGCGCGCGGTCACGCCTGGCGCGCCAGTCGCAGTCCGGTAAATTGCCAGCGGGCGCCGGCCGGGAAGAAATTGCGGTAACTGGCGCGTGCATGGCCGGCCGGCGTGGCGCATGACGAACCGCGCAGCACGTACTGGTTCATCATGAACTTGCCGTTGTATTCGCCCAGCGCGCCGGGCGCCACCTCGAAGCCCGGATACGGCGCGTAGCTGCTGCTGGTCCACTGCCAGCAATGGCCGAACATCTGCTGCAAGGTCTGATCGGATGACGCGGGGCCGGCCGGATGCAGCGCGCCGGTCTCGAGCGGCGCTTCGGCAGCGGCGAACTCCCATTCGGCCTCGGTGGGCAGGCGCGCGCCGGCCCAGTGGGCGTAGGCATCGGCCTCGAACAGCGACAGGTGCGTGACGGGGCGGTGCAAGTCCAGCGGCTGGGCGCCGTGCAGCGTGAATTCGGTCCACGCGCCCTGCTCGTCCTGGCGCCAGTAAAACGGCGCTTTCAAGCCCTGCGTGCGTACCCAGTCCCAGCCTTCGGCCAGCCACAGGCCGGCATTGAAATAGCCGCCGGCCGCAACAAAGGCTAGGTATTCGCCGTTGGTGACCAGGCGCGAGGCCAGCTGGAACGGCGCCACGTACTGCTTGTGGCGCGGCAATTCGTTATCGAAACAGAAGCCGCCGCCGTCGTGGCCGATGTCGGTCAGGCCGCCGTCGAAATCCAGCCACGCCAGCGGCGCGGCAATGGATGCCGGCGGCAGCGGCGAGTCCAGGTATTCAGGCAACAACGCGCTTTGCGCCAGCAGGTGCTTGACGTCGGTGAGCATCAGCTCTTGGTGCTGCTGCTCGTGCTGCAGGCCCAGCGTGACCAGCTGGTGCAGCGCCTCGCGCCGTGCGGCGTCCGCTTCGCCGGCCAGCAGGCGCGCCATGCGCGCATCCACGTCGGCGCGGTAGGCGCGCACCTGGTCCATGGCCGGCCGCGTGAGCAGGCCGCGCTGCGCGCGCGGGTGCTTGTCGCCCACGCCGTTGTAATAGGAGTTGAACAGCACCCGGAACGCGGGGTGGAACGGCGCGAAGTCCGGCTCCATGCGTTCGAGGATAAACGTTTCAAAGAACCACGTGGTGTGCGCCATATGCCACTTGATGGGACTGGCGTCGGGCATGGACTGGGCGCCGCAGTCCTCGTCGCTCAAGGGCGCGGCCAGCGCCAGCGTGTGGGCCCGCACCTGGGCGTAACGGGCGCTGGCGAGTTCGCTCGGCGGCGTGCCGGTGTGCTGGGGCGGGCGCATGTCCATGGAGTCTCTTTCTTCAGTCGGGGATGACGCGGGCGTGGATCACGGCAAACCAGTTGTCGGCATCGGTCCATACCCGGTTGGTGGCAAAGCCGGCCTGCTCGAGCAGGCCGACGAACGACTGCCGCGTGTATTTATAACTGTCTTCAGTGTGGATGCGCTCGCCACGGGCGAAGTGGCGCTCGTGGCCCTGCCAGCGCACGGTGACGGCGCTGCGCGCTTCCAGGTGCATTTCGATGCGCCTGGCGTCGCTGTTGAAGAATGCGTGGTGCTGCCAGTCGCGCACGTTGAAGTCGGCGCCCACCAGGTGGTTCACGTGGCGCAGCATGTTCAGGTTGAAGGCGGCCGTGACGCCGATGGCGTCGTCATACGCGGCGTCCAGGATGGCGCTGTCCTTGACCAGGTCGACGCCGATCAGCAGGCCGCCATCGGTGCCGGCATTGGCGCGCAGCGTGCGCAAGAAGGCGATGGCCTGTTCGGGGGCGAAATTGCCGATCGAGGAACCGGGGTAAAAGAACACGCGGTGGTCGCGCACGCTGTCGGGCAATGCGAAGCCGCTGGAAAAGTCCAGGCCCAGCGGCGTCATTTCGATGTCCGGGAAGCGCTGCTGCAGGCGCGTGACCGATTCCGTCAGAAACTCGCGCGAGATATCGACCGGCACATATTGCGCCGGCTGCAGCAGCGGGAACAGGCGCGCCGCCTTGGCGCAGTTGCCCGCGCCCAGGTCGATCAGCGAGGCGCCGGTGCCGATGTCGCGCGCCATGTCGGCGCCGTGGGCGTCGAAAATGGCCGCTTCGGTACGCGTGGGATAGTACTCGGGCAGCTCGCAGATGGCCTCGAACAGCTTGGAGCCGAGGCAGTCGTACAGGAACTTGGGGGAGGTATGCGCTGCGGTGGCCAGCAGGCCGGCGCTGATTTCTGCGATGACCGAGGCGGTGCCGTGGGCGCGCGCCGGCTGCTCTGGGCGGGTTGTATGCATACAGTGCTGTGCCTTTTAAATGATGCCGTTTCGCACAGTGCCACCGAGCGCAGACGGACTTTTTGTTATCATAGCCGAAGTTCCATTCTGTCGCGGCGCCCTGCACTTCACCGTGCGCCGCTTCACATTGGGTAA
>JBEVMD010000182.1:0-3446 GCA_040508835.1 Duganella sp.
TCGCCGCCGTCGGCAGGTTCGTCATCGCTGCGAGCGTTGCCGTCGCGGGTGCGGGCGTTGGCCGCATCGCGGCGCGTGGCAATGGCCTGCATGGCGTGGATGGCGCCCAGCGCCGCCTCCAGCTGCGCGGCCAGCTGGCGCTGCAGCCGGCCCAGTTCGGCGTCGAGCACGGTGGCGTCGTCGCGCGCCGGGGCGGCGCACAGTTTTTCAATCTGCCCCAGCGTGGCGGCCAGTTGTTCCAGTCCCAGGTTGGCGGCCACGCCGCGAATGCGGTGGCACCATGCCTGGGCGTCCGTCAGGCGCGACCGGCTGGCGCCCGACAGCAGCGTGGCCAGCGTGGCGGCGCCGTCGTTGTAGTCGGCGGCAAAGCGTCCCAGCGCGGTCTGGTAGACGGTTTCCTTGCCGGCCCAGCGCTGCAGGCCCGCCTTGTGATTGAGCACGCGGTGGCGCGCGGGCGTGTCGGCCGCCGTGCCGTGCTCCATCGGCGGCAGGTTGAGCACCTGGGCGATTTCGTGCGACAGCGCGAACCAGTCCACGGGCTTGGAGGCGAAACCGTCCATGCCCGCTTCGGTGGTGGCCTGGCGGTGCGCGGCCAGCACGCTGGCCGTCATGGCGACGATGGGCACGCGCGGCGCCGCCGCGCCGTCGGAGAACCGTTCGCGCTCACGCTCGCGGGCGCGGATGGCGCGGGTGGCGGCCAGGCCGTCCATCAGCGGCATCTGCACGTCCATCAGGATCACGTCGTACCGGTGGTCGGCCGTGAGCTGCACGGCGATGGCGCCGTCGCTGGCCGTCTGCAGCGTGTGACCGCGCTTGGAGAGCATGAGCGAGAGCAGCTCCAGGTTCTGCGGCACGTCGTCCACCGCCAGGAAGCGCAGCGGCGGCAGCGGATAGTCGCTGCGTTCCGCATCCTGGCCCGGACCGTCGTGGGCGTGGGCCGGTTCGAGCGGCAGCTCCACCAGGAACGTGGCGCCCTGGCCCGGCACGCTGGTGACGCTGATGGTGCCCTTCATGAGCGCGACCAGCTGGCGGCTGATGGTGGTGCCCAGTCCCGTGCCGCCGAAGCGGCGCGTCATCGAGGCGTCGGCCTGGGTGAACGGATCGAAGATGGCGTCGAGCCGTTCGGGTGCGATGCCGATGCCGGTGTCCTGCACGGCGATATTGAGCTGGCCGTGGCGCGCGCTGGCGCGCAGCGTGACCTTGCCCACGCTGGTGAACTTGATCGCGTTGTCGAGCAGGTTGCCGAGGATCTGGCGCATGCGCAGTTCGTCGCCGTGCAGCCAGGCCGGCAGCGACGGGTCGTATTCGATGTCGATGGTGAGGCCCTTGGCGCGGGCGTTGCCGCCGAACGTGGAGGCCAGTTCGTCGATCAGGCCGAGCAGGCTGTAGTCGTCGGGCTCCAGCTCCACCGCGCCCTTGTCGAGCTTGGCGGTGTCGAGCACCTCGTTGAGCAGGCGTAGCAGCGAGCGGCCTTCCTTGCGCACGGTGTCGAGGTGGCGGCGCTGGCTGGGATCGAGTTCGGTATCGAGCAGCACGTCCGTGAAGCCCAGGATGGCGTTCATCGGCGTGCGGATTTCGTGGCTCATATTGGCCAGGAAGCTGGCGCGCGCGGCGGCCGCCTGTTCGGCCGCATCTTTTGCCTTGCGCAGTTCCTCCTCCATCTCGCGCCGCTCGCTGATGTCGAAAATCACGCCGTCGATCCAGATGGTGTTGGCATTGCTGTCGTCGCGCGTGACGGCGCCATGTTCCCACATCGACCGGATCTCGCCGTTGGCGTGGCGGATGCGGTACTCGACCTGGTACGGCGACAGCGCCTCCACGCTGCGCGTGACTTCCGCCTCCACGTCGTCGCGGTCCTCGGGCAGCACCAGGCTGGCCAGGGTGCGGGTGCGCTGCGGACCGACGAAGTCGCTGGCGGGGAAGCCGGCCAGGCGTTCCATGCCGTCGCTGACGAACACGGGCGGCGCGCCATAGCCCATGCTGCTGCGGAACGAGATGCCGGGGATGTTGCGGATCAGCGAGCGGAATTGCTGCTCGCTGGCGCGCAGCGCCTGCATGATGGCGCGCCGCTCGCTGATGTCCGTGATGAACAGCACGAACAGGTCGCGGTCTTCCACCCGCGCATGGCCGATGGCGCGGCGGATGGGCACCACGCCGCCGTTCTTGCGCAGCGCGATCACTTCGTGCACGGCGTCGGTGCCGGCGCCGGCGTTAGTGCCCTGGCGCAGGTAATTGAGCAAGCCGTCGCGCTCCGAGCCTTCGATGTTGGTGATCAGCAGGCGGATGTTGCGGCCCACGATTTCGTCGCGATGCCAGCCGAAGATGCGTTCGGCCGAGGCGTTGAATTCGTGGATCACGCCCTCGGCGTCCACCGTCACCACGCCGTCGATGGTGGTGGTGAGCAGCGCGCGCATCCAGCGTTCGCTTTCGCTGAGCTGGCGATACAGGTCGCGGTAGCGCAGCACGCCGTTGGCGGCCAGGACGAAGACGGTAATGGCCACCGTGATGACGGCGATCGACAGCGCCAGGAAGCCGGTGTTCTGGCCGGGCGCGTCGCCCGGCGCGATGGTGCCGGTGAAGCGCGCGGCGGCCATGCCGGTGTAGTGCATGCCGGCGATGGCGCAGCCCATGACGGACGCGCTGAGCGCGCCGAGGAAGCTGGGGCGCACCTGCTCGCGCAGGCTGCGCACGCCGAAGCGGATCCAGATCGCCAGCGTGGCCAGGGCGACGGCCACCACGATCGACAGCGCGAACATGGTCGGATCGTAGTGCAGGTCGAGGTCCATGCGCATGGCGGCCATGCCCGTGTAGTGCATGGCGCCGATGCCGGCGCCCACCAGCAGACCGCCGGTGAGCAGGGCGCCCGTGGTGAGCTCGCGCCGGCCGATGATGTTGAGCGCCACCCACGATGCGCCCAGGCTGGGCAGCACCGACAGCATGGTGATGCCGGGATCGTAGTCGACGGTGATGCACAGGTCGAACGCCAGCATGCCGATGAAGTGCATGGCCCACACGCCGCAGCCCAGCGCCAGGCTGCCCGTGGCCAGCATGGTGGCGCGCAGCCCGCGCGTGGTGGCCGACTTGGCCTGATCCACTACCTGCAGGCCCATCCACGATGAAAAGATGGCGACCACAATCGACAGCACGACCAGCGCGGGGGTGTAGGTGCCGTACTGGATCAGCGACGGATCGTCGGGCGGGGAGAACAGTTGGAGCAGAGTGGCGGTAGTCATATGATAGTAGGTGTGCGCCGACCTGGAGCAGAAACCATATCACAAAAAAGGTCCCGCGAAAGCGGCCCGGTGTGGCGTGTGCAAGGCTTATCTTGCGCGCTGCGGGGTGTGCTGTTGATGTGCTGCTGGGCTTGCCGGCGGGCGCGCCGCCGGGGCGTGACGCGCGCGCGCCGGCGCAGACAGGCGTCAGTAATCGAACTTCTTGCTGCGGTC
>JBEVMD010000184.1:0-5692 GCA_040508835.1 Duganella sp.
CCGCATGCAGTTCGAACGGCACGTCGATCCACGTCTTCCAGGCCGCCACGTCGGTATCGCGCAGGTCGGCGTACAGCTCGCCCTTCCACATCGACGTATTCGAGATGCGCGCGCCAAAGGCGGGATGGGTGAAGTCGGTGCGGATATCGAGCGGGCCGGCCAGCGCGGCGGGCGGCGTGGCCCGGATCGCCAGCTGATGGTGCAGCCAGTGGTTGCGCAGCCGGACCGTGACGCCGGCCAGCGCCAGCGGCGGCGCCCCGCGCTGCAGGTCGGTCCAGCGGATGCGGCCGTTGCGGATGACGATTTCGCGCTGCAACAGCAGCCATTCCAGGCCCTTGCCATCGCCGGGTTTGTGGGGATCGAGATACTGGCCGGCCAGGAACAGGCGGCCGTCGCGCTCGCGGCGGATGTCGAGGTCGGGCCGGTTGAGCGTGAGCGCATGGAACCGCGGCTCGGCCGCAAACACGGTCCACCACGACAGCGTGGCCGCCACGCCAGGCAGGCGCAAGGCGGGCTGGCCGCGGCGGTCGTGCAAGACCACGTCGTTCAGCAGCAAATTGGGGCGCAGCCCGTTCCAGGACGCGTCGATGCGGGCGATGGTGACCGGGTTGCCGGCGGCGCGGCTGGCGATGCGCTCGATGTCGGCGCGGTAGTGCTCGATATTGGGCAGCACTGCGTAGCGCAGCACGAGGAACAGGATGGTCAACGCAAAATACAGCAGCAGCGCGAGCTTGACGGTGAACCCGAGGACGTGATGGGTGGCCTGATTGCAAAGACGATAGGCGGCTCCCAGCCGGTGCCAGCGCGCGGCCAACGGCCCTTCGGTTGTCTCCTCTTCTGTTTTTTGCATCAAATATTAAAGCTCGGTCACTTGCCTGGTCCTAAGTTGCACAACTCGGGCCACGCATCCAATAAATCGCTACACTCGGTCCAGGCTTTATGCCTGTGCAACAATTCTACCGCATCGGGCCCGTTGCACAGTGCAGCGGACATCGCCTAAGCGCGGTTTTACACGCATTTCAGCGTGCAACAATGGTTTTCATCGGTATTATTCAACTCGTTTATTAGTGTCAGGAAATAGTCACCCATGATCGCTCCTTCCGTCTCCCGTTTTTACCAGCGCTGGCTGGCCGCCGCGCCCGACCGCGCCGCCAAGTCCGACGCCATTGCCGGGCAAGATCTGGCCGCACTCGACCTCGATGCCATGCTGGCGCAGGAAGCCGTCGCCAGCCCGGGCGCGCCGGCACTGCCGCTGGGGCGCGCCATGCGCCGCCTGCGCAACCTGCTGGTCTGCGGCCTGATCCGTCGTGACCTGGCGGGCCAGGCCGACCTGGCCGAGGTGGTGGAAGCGATGACCCGGTTTGCCGACTTTGCCATCGCGCGCCACGTGGCCGAACTGGACGCCGAGCTGCGGCTGGCCCACGGCGTGCCCACCGGCCGCGAATCGGGCGCGCCGCAGGAACTGATCGTGCTGGCCATGGGCAAGCAAGGGGGCCGCGAGCTTAATGTCTCTTCCGATATCGACCTGATTTTCGTGTACCCGGAAGACGGCGACACGGCGGCCGGCCCCGGCCAGCGCGGCCTGTCCAATCACGAATATTTTATTCGGCTGGGCAAAAAACTGATCGCCGCGTTGGCGGAGATCACGGAAGATGGCTACACGTTCCGCGTCGATATGGCGTTGCGGCCGAACGGCGGCTCCGGCCCGCTGGCCGCCAGCCTGTCGATGGTGGAAAATTACCTGATCGTCCAGGGGCGCGAATGGGAGCGCTATGCCTGGGTCAAGGCGCGCGCCGTTACCGGCCGCGACGAAGACATCGCGGCGCTGGATGCGATCGTGCGCCCGTTCGTGTTCCGCCGCTACCTGGACTTCGGCGTGATCGACGCCATCCGCACCATGCACGCCCAGATCCGCGCCGAGGTCAACCGCCAGGAGCGCCTGCATCCCGACCGCAGCAATAACGTCAAGCTGGGCCGGGGCGGCATCCGCGAAATCGAATTCCTCACCCAGGTGTTCCAGCTGATCCGGGGCGGACGCGACGCTGCCCTGCGCGACCGCTCCACCCGCACCACGCTGCGCATCGTCGCCGAAAAAGGGCTATTAAGCCACGCCATCGTGTATCAACTGCTCGCGTCCTACACGTTCCTGCGCAATCTGGAACACCGTCTGCAATACCTGGACGACGCCCAGACCCATACCCTGCCCGCCAGCGACGCCGACCGCCAGCTGGTGGCTGAAATGATGGGCTTGCCCGATGTAACCACCCTGCTCAGTCAGCTGGAAGCGCACCGCCAGTTCGTGGCCGGCCAGTTCGACGAAATGTTTTCCGATAAGTCGAGCGAGAACGCGCACGAGATCGAGCTGCAATCGAGCAACGAATGCGCCGACCCCGACAACCGCGAAGCCATGGTGGGACAATTTGCCGCGCTCGGCTTCGAGGACCCCGAAGGCGCAGCCAAGCGCCTGATCGCCACGTGGCAGGCGCCGCGGCTGCAGTCGCTGCCCGAAGCCAGCCGCAATCGCCTGCAGGCGCTGATCAACACGGCGCTGCCGCTGATCGTCGCGTGCGCCCGCGAAACGGGCGGCGGCAGCCAGCACGCCACGCTGGGCCGGCTGCTCGATTTCCTGGAAGCGGTGGCGCGCCGGTCGGCCTACCTGTCGCTGCTGACCGAATATCCGCACACGCTGGCGCGCGTGATCCGCATGGTGCACGCGAGCGGCTGGGCCGCCAAGTTCCTCAGCCAGCACCCGATCCTGCTCGACGAACTGCTGGACGACCGCATCCGCAACGCCACGTTCGACCCGGTCAGCCTGGCCGCCGACCTGCGCCTGCAACTCGATGCCGCTGCCGGCGATACCGAACGGCAAATGGACATCCTGCGCGAAATCCACCACGCCCAGCTGTTCCACCTGCTGGCCCAGGACCTGGCCGGCGACCTGACCGTGGAACGGCTGGCCGACCATCTGTCCGCGCTGGCCGACACCATCGTGGCGGCGGCCATCGGCGCCATCTGGCAGACGGTGGCCACGCGCCACCGCGAGGTGCCGCAGTTTGCCGTCATCGCCTACGGCAAGCTGGGCGGCAAGGAGCTCGGCTATGTATCCGACCTCGACGTGATCTTCCTGTTCGACGACCCGGATCAGGACGCGCCGGCCCAGTACGCCAAGCTGGCGCAGCGGTTCATCACCTGGATGACGTCGTACACGTCGGCCGGCATCCTGTTCGACATCGACACCGCGCTGCGCCCGGACGGCGCCTCGGGCATGCTGGTGTCGAGCGTGGCCGCGTTCGAAAAATACCAGACCGACTCGGCGTGGGTGTGGGAACACCAGGCGCTCACGCGCGCGCGCTTTTGCGCCGGCGACGCGGCCATCGGCCAGCGCTTCGACCAGATCCGCGACGCCGTGCTGCGCAAGGTGCGCCCGGCCGACGGCCCGCTGCGCACCGAGGTGATCGCCATGCGCAAGCGCATGGCCGACGCCCGGCCCAACCCCACGGCAATGTTCGACCTCAAGCAGGACGCGGGCGGCATGATCGACATCGAGTTCATGGTCCAGTACCTGGTGCTGCAGCATGCGGCCGCGTACCCGGAACTCACCGTCAACATGGGCAATATCGGGCTGCTGAAACTGATTGCCGGGCTGGGCCTGATCGATGTCGACCTGGCGGCCAACGTGGGCAACGCGTACCGCAAGCTGCGCAAGCTGCAGCACCAGTTGCGCCTGCAGGGCCAGGACCTGGCGCGCGTCGATCCGGCGCTGGTGGCGGCGGAGGTGGTCCATGTGCTGGCGTTGTGGGATAGCATTTTCGGCCCGCGCACAGGCTGTTGAACCTGCCGTAAGCGATAAAAAAACAACACTTAGCTTCTAAACATTACATAGATGAAAGGAAAATATGTTGTTTTTGCATTGAACCTTATGTAACTAGTTTCACAGCTCCCTATACTGGAATGGCACTGCATCGGCAATCCTGGTGCAGGCGTCAACCAAAAAAAACATCGGGAGTTTCAATGAACAAGATTGCTTTAAAGGCCGGCGTGATCGCAGTTGCATTAACCCTGGGTTCGTCGCAGATCGTCATGGCCCAGGAAGACAGCAGCAGGCCGATAGAGAAGGTGGTGGTCACCGGTTCCAACATCAAGCGCATCGATACCGAGACCGCCGCCCCGGTACAGGTGCTCAAGCGTGAAGACATCGTCCGCCTCGGCGTCAACTCGGTCAAGGAAGCGCTGGAAACGCTGACGTCGTCCACTGGCGCGCTGTCGGACATCGGCGGCTCCAATTCGTTTGCCAGCGGCGCCTCGGCGGTATCGCTGCGCAACCTGGGCAAGCAGTCGACGCTGGTACTGCTCAACTCGCGCCGTGTCGCGCCCTACGCGCTGGCCGACTACAACGAAGTGTTTACCAATCTCGATTCGCTGCCGCTCGACGCCATCGAGCGCATCGAAGTGCTGCGCAATGGCGGTTCGTCGATCTACGGCTCGGACGCCGTGGCTGGCGTCATCAACATCATTACGCGGTCCGACTTCCAGGGCGTGCAGGCGCGCGCCAGCTACGACCAGTCCGTTAAAAACGACCAGTTCAAGACCAAGACAGCCAGCATCACCGCCGGCTTCGGCGACTGGGTCAACGACAAATACAATGTGCTGGCCAACGTTGAAGTGTTCAAGCGCGGCGAGGTGCTGTGGCGCGACGTGGTCGATGACATCAATCCCGCCTACGGCAACAAGTTCTCGGCCGTCGCGCCAGGTAGCGGCCTGATGTTCGGCAACCGTGGCGCGCCATCCACCTTTTCCTATCCTGGCAATCTGATCGGTCAGGGCGCGGTGCCGGGCTGTTCCACGCTCAGCGCCGCCGGCCTGTGCGTGTATGACCGCTTCAGCCGCTTCGAAGCCATTCCCAAGGCCGACCGCGTCAACGGCCTGCTGTCGGGCAAGCTCGATCTGGGCGGCGGTACCGAGGCGTTTGCCGAAGCCCTGTATTCGCACACCAAAACCAGCTACACCAGCGCGTTCGGCACGTATGGCTCCACCAACCCCAACGCGATCTGGGGCGATCCGCTCACCGGCAATGGCAAGAGCTTCATCTACCAATACCTGCCTGCCACCCATCCGCTCAACACCACCGGCGAGGACGTCGAATTCCGCTACCGCTTTGCCGATGCGCCGTCGTACCAGGAAGCCACCAGCGACCAGTACCGGGTACTGGGCGGCGTCAAGGGCAACTGGCGCAGCTTCGACTGGGAGTCGGCGGCAGGCGTGATGGGCAGTAAAACCAAACTGCGCAGCGCCGGCGCGCTCAGCGACAGCGGCTTCAAACAGGAAGTGGGCGACTACAACAATTACGATCCCGATACCTTCAGTGTGCGCGATCCGAATTTCTTCAATCACGGCTATCAGATCGGCAAGGTCAATACCCCTCAGGTGCTCAATACCCTGTTCCCGGCCAACGGTTATGACGGCAAGATCACCCAGTATTTTGCCGATGCCAAGCTGACCGGCGAAGTGGGCAAGATCGCCGACCGTGCCATCAACATCGCGGCTGGCGTGGAACTGCGCCATGAAAAATTCGACATCACGCCTACCGACAACCTGCTGCAGGGCGATATCGTCGGCTACGGCGCCGCCACGGCCAACGCCTCGCGCAACACCGAGGCCGCATTTGCCGAGGTCAGCCTGCCGGTGACGTCCA
>JBEVMD010000212.1:0-2976 GCA_040508835.1 Duganella sp.
AGGTCGCTATCGCTGGCATTGATCGCCATCTCCGCCAGCAGGCCCACGCCCATGCCGGCGCGCACGTAGGTCTTGATCAGGTCCGCATCCAGCGCGGTCATGGCGATGTGCGGCTCCAGGGCGCTCTCGGCAAAGGCGCGCTGCAGGGACGAGCCCGGCCGCGTGGAGGACTCGTAGCTGACCAGCGGGTAGGCCGCCAGCGTGGCCAGGTCCGGCGCGTGTCGCTGCTGGTCCAGCACATGGTCGCGCGGCACCACCACCAGCCGGCGCCAGCGATACAGCGGAATGGCCAGCCCGCCCTGTGGCGTATCGCCGGAGGTGCTGATGACCGCCATGTCCGCATCGCCCTGGCCCAGCAGGTCCAGCGCATCGCGCTCGCCAGCGTGCTGCAGGTGCACGCTGACCTGCGGATACGCCTGCTTGATCTGGGCCACCGCCGGCGGCAGCACGAAACGCGACTGGGTATGGGTGGTGGCCAGGATCAGCTGGCCGTGCGCCTCGCGTCGCTGGTTGGCGGCGAAGGTGCGGATGTTGTTGGCCTCGGCCAGCACGATGCGCGCCCGCTCGATGACTTCCGCGCCGGCCGGGGTCACCGACTCCAGGCTGCGGCCGCGGCGCACGAACAGCAGGAACCCCAGCTCGTCCTCCAACTGCTTGAGCTGCTTGGACAGGCCAGGCTGGGTGGCGTGCACACGCTGGGCCGCCACGGTGATGTTGAACTCGGCATCGGCAATGGCGACCAGATAGCGCAGCTGGGTCAGGGTCATGCAGGCAATCCGGCGGGAGGCGTGTGATGCCGCGCGTGGCGATGGCGACGTGGGGGCCTGCGACTGTAAGCCACGGGCCGTCACCAGCATATAACCGAAAGTAATCTTCAGTGGCCGATCCACCATTTCCGAGCCCGCGGGCGGGCGCGTAGCGTCGGGCTTCCATTTCGCTGGAAGCCTGTCGTGACGACCGTCCCGCCTGCCACCGCGCCGCTGTTCCCCCTGTTTGCCGATCTGCGCGGCCGCGCCGTGCGCGTGGTCGGCGGGGGGGCCGTCGCCGAACGCAAGGTCGAGGCCCTGCTGCATGCCGGGGCACGACCGCAGGTGGGAGCACCGGCGCTGACCGCGCGCCTGGCGCAGTGGACGACCGAGGGCCGCATCGCCTGGGACCAGGGTGCGTTCGTCCCGCAGTGGCTGGACGCGGTGTGGCTGGTGATTGCCGCGACCGACGATGTCGCGGTCAACCGCGCCGTGGCCGCCGCGGCCGAAGCCCGCCATCTGCTGGCCAACGTGGTGGACGACGCCGAGCTGTCCAGCTTCCAGGTGCCGGCGATCGTCGAACGCGGCGACCTGCAGATCGCCATCTCCAGTGGCGGCCATGCGCCGATGGTCGCGCGCCACCTTCGTCGCCAGTTGGAAACCCTGCTGGACGACTCGTGGGGATCGCTGGTGGCGTTGCTCGGCCGACAGCGCGGCCGTATCCGCGCGCGCTTTCCCGAGATGGGCGAGCGCCGCCGCTTCTTCGAACAGCTGCTCGCCGGTACGGTGCCGCGCCTGCTGCGACAGCGCCAGCACGCCGCTGCCGAAACCGAACTGCAGCGCGCGCTGTCCATTGCCAAGGCCCCGGCCAGCGGCACGGTCACCCTGGTCGGCGCCGGGCCCGGCGATGCCGGCCTGCTGACGCTCAACGCACTGCGCGCCATGAACGACGCCGACGTCATCCTGCACGACCGGCTGGTGAGCGCCGAGGTACTGGCGATGGCGCGCCGTGACGCCACGCGGATCGAGGTCGGCAAATCCGCCGAGGGCCACAGCACGCGGCAGGCCGACATCCATGCCTTGATGCTCGAACACGCCCGTGCCGGCAAGCGCGTGGTGCGGCTCAAGGGCGGCGACCCGTTCGTATTCGGCCGCGGCGGCGAGGAATTGGAGGTGCTCAAGGCCCACGGCATCGCGTTCGAAGTCGTACCCGGCATCACCGCGGCCTTGGCCTGCGCCGCGTATTCGGGCATTCCGCTCACGCACCGCGACCACGCCCAGTCCGTGCGCCTGGTGACGGCGCATTGCAAGGACTCGATGGACACGCTGGACTGGCAGGCGCTTGCGCAGGAGCGCCAGACGCTGGCGGTCTACATGGGGGTGGCGGGGCTGGCGCATTTCCGCGACAAGCTCATCGCACACGGGCGTCAAGCGCAGACGCCGTTCGCCATTGTCGAGAACGGCTCACGCCGCGAGCAGCGCGTCATCACCGGCACCCTGGCCGACCTGCCCGAAACCGCGCGTTCGTTCGAGGTACGCTCGCCCGCGCTGTTGATCCTGGGCGAAGTGACTGCGCTGGCGCATACCCTGCACTGGCATGGCAATGCCCCGGTGGCCGCCGCGCCGACACATCCGGGCAACATCGGCGCGCCTACCTTGTCGCGCGCCGCCTGATCTTCTCCTCTACCCTGCCCCACGTTTCAACACGGAGACCCACGCCACCATGGCCATCTACGACAACATTCTGGACACCATCGGCCACACACCGGTGGTCAAGCTCCACCGCATCGCGCCGGACCACGTCACGCTGTACGCCAAGGTCGAATCGTTCAATCCGGGCGGCTCGGTCAAGGATCGACTGGCGCTGGCCATCATCCTGGACGCCGAAGCCAAGGGCCTGCTCAAGCCGGGCGATACCGTGGTGGAAGCCACCTCGGGCAACACCGGCGTGGCATTGGCCATGGTCTGCGCGGCGCGTGGCTACAAGTTCGTGGCAACCATGGTGGAGACTTTTTCCATCGAGCGCCGCAAGCTGATGCGCGCCTACGGCGCCAAGGTGATCCTGACGCCTGCGGCCGAGCGCGGTAGCGGCATGGTCAAGAAGGCCAGGGAGCTGTCCGAGCAGCACGGCTGGTTCCTGGCCAGCCAGTTCGCCAACCCGGCCAACCCGGCCTACCACCGCAACACCACCGCGCCGGAGATCCTGCGCGACTTCGCCGGCAAGCGACTG
>JBEVMD010000258.1:0-4425 GCA_040508835.1 Duganella sp.
CACGCCGATCGCGGTGCGCAGCCAGGCCAGCAGATCGGCCGAATTGGCGTAGCAGTGATCGTAAAACGGCAGCATCAGCCGGCGCAGCAGGCGGTGGCGGCGATTGAGGCCCTGCGGGTCGGCAGCGTCGCGCCCGTGGATGCCGTTGATGCGCACCGGCACGCCGGCCAGCAGCGCGGCTGGCGCATATTCCAGCGCGGACAGGTTATACGTGTGCAGAATGGCCGGCCGCAACCGCCGCAGCAGGCGCCACAGGTGTAGGTGCGTGCGGGGGGCGGCGCCAGCCGGCTTGTCCAGCGCGTGCAGCGCCACGCCGGGGCGGCGGATGCGGCCGGCAAACGCCGTGTAACCGGTCAGGCATACCACCGCGTGGCGGTAGCGCTCCGGCGCCATGCGGTTGATGCGCTCGATCAGCAGGTTTTCCAGTCCGCCGCAGTCGAGCCGGTAGACCAGGTGCACCACCAACGGTGCCAGCGGCTGAGCGTCCACGCGTTACCCCAGGTGTTTGGCGATGTGCGGGCCGAGCAGGTTGGCCAGCGCCAGCGGCATGCGCCGCCACAGGCTGATGAACAGCCGGAACTTCGGATTGAGGGGATGGTTGTCCGGCACCGCCGGCGCCGTCACCAGCCGATATTCGTATCCCAGCGGTTCGGCCGTGAAGCCCCAGTTCTTCTTGAAATGGTAGGCGCCCGTGCCCACCTTGCTGCGGCCGAAATCGAACTGGCGGCAACCGCGGGCGGCAGCGGCCTGCATCAGGTTCCAGTACATGAAGTCGTTGCCGGCCAGGTGGCGCGCACGGTCCGTGCCGCCGCCGTAGTACGGCAGCACCTGGTCGCGAAAATAAAAGCTGATCACGCCGGCCACCACGGCGCCCTGGTGCGTGATGACGCGCACTTCGCAATCGTCGCCGAACACCTGCTTGAGCAGCGCGAAATGGCGGCGCCCGAACACCGGCGTGCCCAGCCGGTGCACGCTGCTGGCGTAAGCGCCGTAAAAGCGGTCCACGTCCTGGTCCACCTCGCCTTGCAGCCCCAGCTTGATGGCCTTGCGCACCATGGCGCGCTGCTTGCGGGGAATGGCGTTGAGGATGTCGTCGTCGCTGCCGCCGAGGGCCTTGCGAAACGTGACGTACAGCGGCTTGACCTGCCACTGGGCGTCGGCCGGGTGCAGCGGCTGCACCGTGCGGTACTCGAGGTGGCCCGCGCCCAGGTCGCGCGCCAGCGCGACGGCGGCCTGGTCGAGCATGGCGGCGGCAGCCTGGGTGCTGGCCACCGGGCCGCCGTACACGCAAAATGGCAGCGCGCCCAGCCAGTGGCCGAACAGCCGGCTGCGGATCTCGCACAGCGGCAAGATGCCTTCGATGGCGCCGTCGTGCTCGACAAAATAAAACCAGGTGCGGTGGCCCATGCCTTGCTGCAGCACGCGCTGCCAGCCGGCGCGGTGAAAGAACGTGGCGTCGGCGCTGGCCATCACGTAGGCGTCCCAGCGGCCGGTGTCGGCAGCCGTCATCAGCCGCAGTTGCCGTAGGGTGGCGGGGGTGGCGGGGGTGGCGGCGGGCGCGCTCATGCGGCCCCCAGGAACAGCTGGTCCATCCGGCCCCACGAAAAATCGCGCACCAGCGCGCGCAGGCGGTGCTCGGTGCGCGCCAGGTTGACGTAGTGGCGGAAGCGGGTTTTCCAGTGCAGGCCGCCGGGCCGGGGCTGGTCCGGGTCCAGCTCCCACGGGTGCAGGTAAAACACGGCCGGCTGGCGGTCGGCGCAATTGACCTCGTGCACCATCCAGCGCGACACGCTGTAGGGCAGCAGGCGGAAATAGCCGCCGCCGCCGGCAGGCAGGTTACGCCGCAGCACGCGCACGGTGGTGATCGGCACCTCCAGCAGGCCTGCCGCGCCGGCGGGACAAAAGGCAAACCGGGGCGCGTGCGGCATGCCGTAATGGTCGTGCCGGATCGGATACACGCTCGAGCTGTACCGGTAGCCGGCCCGGCGCAGCGCCGCGTGGGCCCAGGCATTGGCGGCGCCGATGGAAAAGCTGGGCGCCCGGTAGCCGAGCACCGGCTGCCCCCCCACGTCCTGCAGGATGGCCTTGCTGCGGGCGATGTCGGCTGCGAACTGGGCCAGGTCCTGCTCGCTGGCGCGCTGGTGGCCGTAGCCGTGGCTGGCCAGCTCGTGGCCGCCAGCCACGATGCGCCGCACCAGTTGCGGATAGCGCTCGGCAATCCAGCCCAGCGTGAAGAACGTGGCGTGCACGTCGGCGTCCGCCAGCAGCGCCAGGATGCGCTCGACATTGGCTTCGACCCGGCATTCGCGGTGTTCCCAGCTGTCGCGCGCGACATGGGGCGCAAAGGCCGATACCTGGAAATAGTCCTCGACGTCGATGGTCATGGCGTTGCGGATCGTGGTCATGGCAGCTCCCTGCTGGCGTGGCTGGAACAGCAACAGCATGCGGGCGCCATGGGACAGCGTATAGATGGAGGACAACCGGCCTCGCATTTGCCGTGCAGTTGGCGCCTGCCGCGCCGTTTTTGTTTTAATTTTTATATCGACAATGCAGCCCGTCGCAACTGCCTTTTCCCATTCGTGGCAACTACTGCAAGCTTGCGTAATTGTTACTTGAGATACGTGCGCGCCGTCGCCTACGATGCCTACGCACCACTGAAGTGAACCAGCGACCGGGGGCAGCCACTGCCCTGCGGCCACCTCTCTTGAAACCAACGCACTGATAAAGAGGCACACAAATGAATCAAGCTCTCGCGCGAAAATTTGACACGGTATCTGCCGACCGGGACGTCGACAACCAGATGGCGGCAGTCAACGGCTATCTGAAAATGGTGACGGCCTCCGCCCAGGAAACGCTGGGCGGGCAGCTCGATTGCCAACTGAGCTCGCTGCGCAACAACGGCATGGGCGATTTCAACTGGTCCTACTCGAACGGCCAAACCACGCAGATCAACGGCGCCAGCTACAACTGGCTGTCGGCCACGCTGAGCGTCGCCGACAGCAATAACATGGTGTCCATGGGTGCGGAGAATTCGTTCAACGTGGCGTTCCAGAGCTTCATCCAGGGCATTTATTACCAGTACAGCGTGGCAGACCAGCAGGCGCTGCAGGCCAGCCAGAACGCCGCGTCGAACCAGGCGGCCGCCCTGGTGGCCTCGTTCAACGCCACTTTCGGCGCCCCGACTGCGGCCGACTATGCCAGCGCAAACGCGGCGTTGAGCCCCTACCCGGCTTATGGCCCCGCCACCGAAATCAATTTCATCATCGACTATGTGATGGGAACAAAATGGGCGGGCCCGAACGGCCCGTACACCAATACCCAGATGCAGAACACCGCGTCGTTGTCGACGCTGCTTGCAAAAGCGCCTGCCAATGCCGGCACGGTGCTGCCGCTGGCGTCGCAATACCTGGTCGAACTCGGCCAGGGCGCGGCGCTCACCGACCAGGCCAACCTCGCCAACATGCAGATCGGCGCGATGAAGCGCAACCTGCTCACCCCGACCAGCACGAACGGCGGCATGACGGTCTTCAATGCGCAGGCTAACCAGCAGGGCAACGTGACGCTGCCGGGCTACACGGTCTCGCCGACGGTTCCGCTGGACCCGAGCGCGCAGACCAGCTCGATCAGTGCCAGCTTCCAGGCCCAGGCCACGTCCGACAGCAGCTGGAACATCAGCTACAGCGGCCAGGCCGGGATCAGCGTGGGGGAATTTTTGTCCTTCAGCGCCGGCACCAGCGTGTCCGGCGACATCGCCGAACAGTGCGGTTCGTCGGCGACGATGGAGGTCACGGTCACCTATCCGAACATCGTGGCGACGCCGGCGATCTCGTCCGCGCCGCAGGGCCTGTCCTCGGTCGCGGCGGACGGCAGCGCGACCGGCTGGTTCAGCCCGGCCATCGTCCGGCAGGCGTACAAAAATACCCAGCTGGGCAGCCAGGCGCCCAGCGGTTTCGCCTTCATCGGCGGCGCGATTCCCGACAACTTCGGCTACCCTTCCACCGTCGTCATCAGCGGCTTTCCGGAGATCAGCGTCAAGGTCACCAACGGCGACTACAACGCTTTCCAGTCGTGGCAAAAGACCCACACCAGCTTTAGCGTCAGCCTGTTCGGCTTCATCCCGCTGGGCGGCGGCAGCGTGGATACCTACACGTCGACGGTCACGTCCCAGCAAAGCAACAGCAGCTTCACGTTCACGCTGAGCGGCCCGTCGAAGTCGCCGATCGTCAATCCGGCACAGCAGGTAAATCCGGTGCTGGGCGTCGGCGTCACCTACCTCGATATCTGATCGCCTGACAAGCTGGCCCGGCAGGCATGCAGGACATCATGCCTACCGGGCCAGCGTCACGCCATGCGTGTAGAACACCGCGTCATACGACTGCGCCGGAATGATTTCCCTGGGCACCGTGCCGAATTCCCTTACCGTAT
>JBEVMD010000290.1:0-4622 GCA_040508835.1 Duganella sp.
TTGCGCCAGCATCCCAGGGTGCAGATCCTGGCGCCCGACGACATGGCCGGCGCCGTCACGTCGCTGCGCATTGCGGGCAAGACCAGCTTTGAAGACAACGTCGCCCTGCAGCGCACGCTGGTCGAACAGTTCAACATTTTTACGGTGCCGCGCAAGGGCCCAGTCGGCGGCGCCTGCCTGCGCGTCACCCCCGCCCTGTTCACCACGACAGCTGAGCTCGACCAGCTGGTGCAAGCCATCGACCGGCTGGCCTCCTGACCCAGGGTACCGGCAGGTGGATCTGCGCCCTATCGACCAAGGGCCAAGGTCCGCCAGCCGGCATGGTCTTGACCCTTAAAAGTCGGCCGTGAAACCCACGTCGACCGAGCGGCCGTAGCCCGCCAGCGGTTGCAGGCTGCCGCCGTTGCGCAGCAGGCCGGACAGGTAGACGCCGCCCTGCGGATCGGCATACTGCCGGTCCAGCAGGTTGCTGACGCCGGCCGAGAGGCGCGTCTGCCGGTTCAATTGGTAGCTGGTGCGCAGGTTCAGCAGCGCGTAGCCGGCGGTGGCCGGTTCCAGGCGGCGGGTGTCGGTGCGGTGCTTGCTGGCGACTAATTTCGCTTCCAGCTGCTGCGTCCACTTGCCCCGGGTCTGTTCCAGGGTGAACAGGGCGTTGGGCGGCATCATGCGGTAGAGCTCGCCGCCGTCGGTGCGCTGGCCGCGCGTGATGGCGGCGTTGCCGGTCAGGGCCAGTGCGCCCCGGCGCCCTGCCGTGGCCAGCGGCAGGCGCCACGACAGGTTGGCGCCGTACAGTTTGGCGTTATGGTTGGCGAACTGCAGCAAGGCGCCCCTGGCGGCCATCTGCATGTACGGCTGGAAGCTGCCGATCGCATCGACGTCGATGTAGTCGTGCACGCGCGTGACGTACGGGTTGAGCTTGACGAACCAGCCGTCGGGCTGCGCCGCATGCCAGTCCAGCGTCACGCCCAGCGTGTACGCGGTTTCGGGCTGGAGGTCGAGATTGCCCACGTAGCCGTTGCCGTCGCCGAACCAGTTGGTCATGGTCATGGCCATCGTGCCGCGTCCCCAGCTGTAGCGTTCGTACAGGTTGGGCGAGCGCGTCTTGCGCGCCAGCGCGACCTCGTAGCTGGCTCCCGCGTCCGCCACGAAGCGCGCCAGCGCCGTCAGGTCGAGGTTGTTGTCGCGCCGGGTGCGCCGGCTGCCGTTGAAGCGGGCGGCAGCGGCCGCGTCGGCCGCGTTCATCATGTTGTCGGCATACGGCTGGACGCGGCCGGCATTCATCTGCACACGCTCCCAGCGCGCGCCCAGCAATGACGTCCAGCGCGCGGCGTGCCGGCTTTCCGCTTCGGCAAACAGCACGGTGCGGTCGCGGCGGCCATCGTTGATGTTCACATAGGTTTGCGGCCCCATCATCATCGAACCGGGCAGCGCGGGCCAGTAATCGTCCAGCGTGAAGCCGTGGTATTCGTGGCCCAGGCGCACCTGGCCGTCCCCCAGCCACGGCAGGCTGGCCTGCAGCGCATAGCCGCGGTTGCGGCCATGCGTGACCATCGGCATGGCGCCGGGGCGCTCGGGCGTAAAAAAGCCCATGGTGTGGTCGGTCTGCTGCCAGTACAGGCTGGCATCGAGTTCGCCCCAGCCGAAGGCGCCGTGGTAGGCGGCGTTGCCGAACTGCCCCCGGTTGTCGGTCATGTCCATGTACTGGTTGGGAAAGCCCTGGTACGGGATGTGCTGCACGCCGGCGCGCAGCGTCAGCAGCTGGCCGTCGCCGCGCAGGCCCAGCACGGCCGCCTGATTGATGCTTTCGACCATGCTGCCGAGGACCAGGTGGCCATCGCCGTCCTGGTAGCTGTGGGCGCGCGCGTACGCCACGTTGTAACCGAAGCTGGCGCGGTCGCTGGCGATGCTGGCGCTGGTACCGGCGTTGACGCCATCGTTGACGGTGCGCGCGCTGGCGGCCACGCGCGCGCGGGTGAGCCAGCCTGCGCCCGGCGCGGCAAACACGGGCGCGGCCGACTTGACGGTGATGGTGCCGCCGATGCTGTCGCCGCCGGCGCTCACGGGCGTCACGCCGGCCAGCACGCTGATGCGGGCCACCTGCGACGGATCGATGTACGACAGCGGCGCATTCATGTGGTTGGCGCAGGCGGACGTGATTTCCATGCCGTCCATGCGCACCTTGAGGCGGTCGTCGCCCAGGCCATTGACATAGGGCAGGCCCGCCACGCCGCCGTTGCTGGCCACGCTATAGCCGGGCACTTCCGCCAGCATGGCGGCAGTGTCGGCGACACCGGTGCGCGGCAAGCGATAGCCGTCGGCAATGGCGGAAATCACCACTTTCAGGGCCGGATCCACCGGTATTTCCTGGGCAAAAGCAGGCCAAAAAACCGGCGCAGAAACCAGTCCAAAAAACGAGCTAAACAATATAAACGGTTTATTTAATATAAACGATATAAATGGTTTATTCATGATGGTGTTTTTCAGTTCAGATAGTGATGTTGGCGGACAGATACACGGCGCGGCCGTCCCCCGGCGCATGGCGGGTCCGGTCGTTGAGCCACACGTATTCCACGTAGCGGTTGGCCAGATTCTTGACTTGCACGTCGAATGTCACGGTGGGCGACACGCGGTAGGCCGCACCCAGGTTAACCAGCGTGTAGGCCCCGTATTGGCCGCCGGTGTTGGCGGTGGTGAGGAAATAACCGCCCTGCCCGCCCACCCACGCGGTCAGCTTGAGCGCGGGCGACGCCTGCCAGTCGTAACCGGCCGAATACAGCGTGCGCGGCATGTGGTCGATCTGCTTGCCCAGCGTGGCGGGCGCAGCCGGATCGGGCGCCACGATGCGCGAGCGCTGCAGCGAATAGCTGGCCCACGCGCTGCCGCTGGCGCCGACGCGGGCGTTGAGCTGCCCGTCCACGCCCTGGCGCCGGGTGCGGCCCAGGTTGTCCGAACCGCCTTCCGGGTCGTTGAGCCGCCGCTTGACCTCGCCGGACGCATCCTGGCGCCACACGGCCACCCTGCCCTGCAGCCAGTCGGCCGGCGCAAACTTGACGCCCCCTTCCCACCCGGCGTTGATCGACGGCTGCAGCGTGCCGGACGTTGCCTGGTAGGATGCCGCCCCCGCGCCCAGCTGGAAGGTGCGGCCCCAGTTGGCGTACAGGCTGGTGCTGGCGCTGGCCGCATACACGGCGCTGAGCTTGGTTTGCCGGATCAGGCCGTAAGGCTGGATGGCGTACCGCACGTTTTTGGACGGGTCTGCGAAGTCGCCCGCCACCCGGTCCACGCGATAGCCGGGAATGAGCTTGAGTCCGGCCAGCGGCTGCAGCACGGCCTGGACATACGCGCCGTAGTTATCGAACGTAAAGCGCTGGTCGCGCGTGGTGGCCACGCGCACCTGGTCCACCGTGTTGTAGCGCGGACTGCGGTTGTGCTGGTGCTCGGCATTGACGCCCGCCTCGAACGCCACTGCCGCCCCGGGACGGTACGTCAGGCTGGCCAGCAGCCCGGTGTGCCGCTCGTCGATCACCCGCTCCTGCTGCGAGGCCGCGAGCGCGTAGCGCAGCCAGCGCTGGTCGCGCACGGTATTCACGTACAGCCTGCCCGAGAACGACAGCGCGTCGTCCACCATGTGGTCGAGGTGGGCGCTGGCCTGGGTCATGGCGCGGTTGCCGCCCGTCGACTGCGCCCAGGCGTACGAGCCGGTCGGATGGGCGCGGGCGTCGCCGGCCTCCAGGTAGCCGGCCTCGTCGCCGTCGCCTTCCGTATGGCGGGCGTTTACGCCCGTGCGGGTGCGGCCGTCGTCGCTGGTGTACGCCCACTTGCCGCTGACGGTGGTTTTTTCAAACGCGGCATGGTCGCGGTAGCCGTGCGACTGCGCGTGGCCCACAAAATAGTTTTGCGACCAGTTGCCGTGCTCGATCCCCTGCGCATATTGCACTTCGCGCGTGGCAAAGCTGCCGTAGCCGACGCGCACTGCGCCGTCGTTGCCGCCGCTGCGGGTGGCAATGTTGGCGTTGCCGGCGATATTGTGCAGGCCGTAACGTGGATCGTTGGTGCCGCGCACGATCTCGATATGCTCGATCTCGAGCGGGAACAGCATGTCCAGGTACGGCATGCCGCCCGCGTTGTCGTTGGCGGGGATGCCGTCGATCAGCAGCTTGACGGCATTGACCTCTCCCTCGCCATTAAAACCGCGAAACGACAGCTTGCCCGATTCGTTCCCTTGCCGGAACTGCGTGAGCAGCACGCCCGGCGCGCGCGCAAACAGTTCCCACGCATGCTGCACCTGCTGGCCTTGCAGCTGGTCCGGCCCCAGCACATCGACCGAGCTCAGAACGTTGCGCGCCGTCAGCGGCCCGGTGCGCCTGGCCGTCACTTCCACGCTGCCCAGTACCAGCGTGGCGTCATCTTGTTGTCCGTAAGCTGCGGGGACAGCCGTCCACAGCGCGGCGCAGACGAGCGCGCGCCGGTGATTCCAACCTGTGTGCATACAATTTCTTTATAAAGTGCGGGATCGGGGAAGCTTGCAAAACCTGCTGCGCGACCTGCCATCGGATCGGGTGGCGCCGGCGTAACGGCGTACGCGGGCCATGGCGAGGCAATAGCGGGACGAACGCAAGGGT
>JBEVMD010000309.1:0-5482 GCA_040508835.1 Duganella sp.
TGGCGCTGTCCGACCCGAAGATGCTGGAGGCGCCGTTCTGCTATTTCGCCGGTCACAAGCTGGTGCAATTCACGCCGGCCGAGCGCAAGAACCTCGAGCGCTACGTCAAGGGCGGCGGCTTCGTGTTCGTGGACGACTGCAACCACGATATCGACGGCCTGTTCGCCAGGTCGTTCGAGGCGGAGATCGGCGCCATCTTCGGCAAGCGCGCCTTGCAGAAGATCCCGAACAACCACGCCGTCTATTCGAGCTTTTTCAAGTTCGACGGGCCGCCCACCACCGGTGGGGAGCTCAATGGCTGGGGCGATGACCTGGTCCACGATTATTTGAAAGCGGTGGAGATCAAGGGGCGGGTGCGGCTTTTGTACAGCAACAAGGACTACGGCTGCGAGTGGGACTACGACTTTCGCAACAAGCGTTTTCTGGCAGTGGACAATACCCGCTTTGCGGTCAATATCATTCAATACGCGTTGGGAGCATAGATGAGCGGTACGATGGGCGCAATCGCCTGGAGCGAAAGTGAGGTTGGCGCGTTGACCGCCAAGGTGGCGGCGCTGAAGGCCAGCATGTCGAAAGTGATCATCGGCCAGGAGAACGTGATCGATTCGCTTATCATCTGCCTGCTGGCCGGCGGCCACGCGCTGGTGGAAGGCGTGCCGGGGCTGGGCAAGACGCTGCTGGTCAAGTCGCTGTCGCAGGCGACCGAGATGGATTTTCACCGCGTGCAGTTCACGCCCGACCTCATGCCGTCCGATATCGTGGGCACCGAAATCCTGGAAGAGGACCACGCCACGCGCAAGCGCGAATTCCGATTCCAGCATGGCCCCGTGTTCACCCAGGTGCTGCTGGCCGACGAGATCAACCGCGCGCCGCCCAAGACGCAATCGGCGCTGCTCGAAGCGATGCAGGAGCGCAGCGTGACCTTTGCCGGCCAAACCCACGCGCTGCCCCGGCCATTCTTCGTGCTGGCCACGCAGAATCCGATCGAGCAGTCGGGCACCTACCCGCTGCCCGAGGCGCAGCTCGACCGCTTCCTGCTGCGCATCGACGTCGTGTATCCGACCGAAGAAGAGGAAATCCGCATGGTGTCCGCCACCACCAACACCGGCCTGCGCGATGCGGAACCGGTGATGGACGTGGCCACCTTGCTGCGCCTGCAGCAGCTGGTGCGCGACATCGAGATTGGCGACCACCTGCTGGCGTACGCCACGCGGCTGGTGCGCGCCACCCGTCCCGCACTCACGACCGTGCCGGCGGTGCAGCAGCACGTGGGCTGGGGCGCGGGTCCGCGCGCCGGGCAGGCGCTGGTGCTGGCGTCCAAGGCGCGCGCGCTGATGCACCACCGGCTGGCGGTCACGCGCGAGGACATCGCCGCAATGCTGCTGCCGGTGCTGGCGCACCGCGTGATCCGCAACTTCGAGGCGGAAGCGGACGGCGTGGCCATTGCCGACATCCTGCTCGCGCTGCGCGAACATATCCGTCCGGACTAGATGCCTCGCTGATGGCCGATTCGATCAACGCCATGATGGCCCGGACGCGCGACCTGGAGCTGGTGATCCGCCACGTGCTGGCGGGTCTCGGTCACGGCATCCACGCGGGCCGCGAGCGCGGCGCCGGGGTGGAATTCTCCGAGTACCGCGCCTACGCGCCCGGCGACGAATGGCGCCGCGTGGACTGGAAGCTGCTCGCGCGGGCCGACCGGTACTTCGTGCGCGAGGCGGAACGCGACAGCCACGTGGCCGTGTGGCTCTGGCTGGACGCCACCGCGTCGATGGCGGAACCCAGCCGCAACGACGGCATGACGGGCGTGGACAAGCTGTGGTTCGCGCGCACCGCGCTGGCCTGCGTGGCGGCCATCGCCCAGCGCCAGGGCGACGCCTTCGGGCTGGTGGTGTGCAGCGGCGGCAAGGTGGAATTCACCCAGGCCGCGCGCGGGCCGCGCCAGTTGCAGCGCGTGCTGGAGCAGCTGAACCGGGCGCAGCCCGATGGCGCGCTGCCCACGGCGCAGGTGCTCAAGGCGAACCTGCATTTTGCGCGCGCACCGGGCCTGATTTTTGCAGCCAGCGATTTTCTCGACTGGCCGTCGCCGCTGTCCGAAGCGCTGCTACGGCTGCGCAACCTGCGCCACGATGTGCGCCTGCTCACGCTGCGCACCAGGGCGGAAATGGACGCCAGCTTTGCCTTCGGTTCCGGCTACCGCGATCCCGAGCAGGGACAGGGCTTGTATCGCTTTACCAAGGCGGATCGTGCGGGCTACCAGCAGCAAAGCCGCGCCCATTTCGACCTGGTGGCCACCAGCTGCCGCCAGCACAATATCGTGCAGCACGAGGCGTGCATCGAGCAGCCGCTGCCCGACGTCCTGCGCCGCTGGCTGAACCTGGCGAGGGCGCGTTGATGTTATCGAGCGCATATCCGTGGTGGTGGCTGGCGCTGCCCGTGCTGTTGCTGCCCGTCTGGTGGCACCGCCAGAAGCGCCAGCGTCCGACCGCCGAACCGCTGGCCACGGCGCGCTTCCTGCCGGCCGCCGCGCCGGAACAAATCCGCGTATGGCGGTGGCGCGACCGCACCCTGCTGCTGGTGCGCTGCCTGCTGCTGGTGGCGCTGATCGCGTGGCTGGCCGCGACGATCTTTCCATGGCGCGGCCACACGGTGCTGGTCGATGCGGGCGCGGACCCCGCCTGGGTGGCGCAGCAGGTCGCCGCTGCCGGCATGACGGACGCGCAGCGCCTGCCGCTGCCGCCCGATGCGCTGCACTGGCTGCGCGCGCATGAAGGCGACTGGCGCGACGACGCGCGGCTGCTGATCGTGGCGCGCGCCGGGCACATCGGCATGACCGCGCGCGCGCCGCAATTCAGTCACCCGGTCGAGTTGCGCGTGCAGCCGGCGCCGGCGATTGCCGCAACGGTCGTCGCGGTGAACGCCCTTGCGCGTTACCCCGTCGTGCTGGCGGCGTCGCCGGAGCGCAGCGGCGCATGGCGCGCACTGTTTGCGGCATTCGACCGGGCGGGAAGCGGCACGCAGCGCCGGACTGTCGCCACTGCACCGAGCGCCGGTACGGAATTGATCGTGTGGGATACGCCCGGCGAGGCGCCGCCCGCGCAGTGGCACGCGCCGCACTGGTGGATCGGCGCCGGCGCCACGCTGCCGGCAACGGGCAAGAGCGCCACGCTCAAGGTCGACGACATCACGCTGCAATACGTGGACAGTGCGCGCGGCCGCCTGTGGACGTCCGACGCCTTTCCGCCGCGCGATGCCGGCACGGCGCGCGCGTTGTACGAAGCTTGGCGCTTGCTGGACGCGGCGCCCGCACCGGCCTACCCGGCGCCGTCGCACACATTTGCCGCTGCGCGCCCTGCGGCCATGGAAGACCAAACCGCCCAACCCGGCCAATCTGCCCGCTGGATGGCGCTGGCGCTGCTGGCGCTGTTTTTACTGGAACGGATACTGACCCATGCGCGCCGACACTGACCTGCTGCGCAGCCGCCTGGGGCAAGCAGTGCTGCGCCGGCGCGCGCTGCACTGGCTGGCCGCGCTCGCACCGCTGGCGATTGCGGCGGTGGCGCTGGCAGCCGGCGATGCGGCCGGGACACCGCATACGGGTGCGCTGATCGGCATGGTGCCGGCGTCGCCCGCCGGTGCAGTCGTGCTGATGGCGTTTGCCGCCTGGGTGGTCTGGCTGGCGGCGGACGCCTGGCGCTGGCGCCGCCGCATCGCGCTGCACTGGACCGGCTGGCTGAACGCCGCCATTCCCGCCCTGGAAGACAGTGCGGCCCTGCTGGCGACGACCGCGCAAACACCGATCGCCCGGCTGCAGCAGCAACGCCTGCAGGCGCGCCTGGCCGGTTCGCTGACCGGTGACGACTACCGCGCCATCGCCCGTCGTCGTGTCCCGGCGCGCCTGGCCGTGCTGCCCGTGGCGCTGGCCGTGATCGCCGCCGGCGGCGCCTGGGCCTACGACGCCAGCCGCGAAGCCGTCCGGCCGCCGGTGGCTGCGCCGCCAGCCAGCAAACCCGTGGTCGATGGCGAAGTATATTTACGCGTGACGCCGCCGGCCTACACCCGCGTGGCGCCCTTCGAGACCGGCGCGCGCGACATCCAGGTGCCGCAATATGCGCAGGTGCGCTGGTGCGTGCGCAAGCCAGGCAGCGTGGCGCCGGTGGTGGAGCTGAGCGACGGCGCCACGATCACGGCGACGGAAGCATGTGTTATCCGGCGCGTGGACGACTCGCTGTTCTGGCGCGTGCGCGGCGCGAAAACCACGCGCTACAACATCCGCGTCACGCCCGACCAGGCGCCGCAGGTGACGATTGCCGAACCGGCGGAGCTGATCCACCTGCTGAGCAAGGACGCTGACCAGGCGCGCATTGCCGTGTTGGTCCGCGACGATTACGCCATCGCGCGCGCCAGCCTGCACATGACGCTGGCACGGGGCAGCGGAGAAAACGTGCGCTTCACGGACCGCGAAGTGCCGCTGCCGGCATCCGCCGACCCGAAAAGCCGGTCGTGGAACAGGCAATGGACGCTGGCGGAACTGGGCATGGAGCCGGGCGACGAGCTGTATTTTTTCGTGCGCGCCACCGACAACGCGCCCGACAATCCGCACACCGTGCAGTCGCCCACCTACACCCTGCGCCTGCCCGGACCGGAAGCGGAAAGCGTGGACGCCACCGCGCTGCCGACATTGGTGAAGCCGGAGAGCCTGCGCAGCCAGCGCCAGATCATCATCGATACCGAACAGCTGCTGGCCGATGCGCAAGCCAATCCCGGGCTGCCCGCGCTGCGTGCGCGCAGCGAAAGCATCGCCGCCGACCAGGCCGCGCTGCGCCTGCGCTACGGCCAGTTCCTGGGCGAGGAATCGAGCCTGTTCGGCGACGAACATGGCGAGCATGCGGAACACGGTCCGGAGGAGCACGGCGCAGACCACGGCAGCAACCAGTCGATGGGCACCGAAGTAGGCGCCATGCAGCGTTTCGGCCACGTGCACGACCAGGAAGACAACGCCACCATCTTCGATCCGCAAACCAAGGCCATTTTGAAGCGCGCGCTGGCCGCCATGTGGGAGGCGGAAAAGGCGCTGCGGGCCGTGTCGCCCAAGGCGGCGCTGGCGCCCGAGTACAAGGCGCTCGAAGCGATCAAGGAACTGCAGGCGGCCGAACGCGTGTACCTGCACCGCACCGCGTTCGTGCCGCCGGCATTGAAGGAGGAAAAACGCATGACCGGCGACATGGTGGGCGCCATGAGCAGCAAGCGCGCGCAGGGAACGCCCGACGACACCGTGCCCGCCGAAGTGCGCGATCTGGTGCAGGCGCTGGCGCAGGACGGCGCGCTGCCGGCCCTGTGGAGCAAGTCGGCGCGCGACGCCATCGCCGCGCGCATCGTCGACCAGGAACAGAAACTGGGCGCCCAGCGCGCGGTGCAGGATGTGCAGGACGGCTGCGTGCCATGCCGCGGCCCGCTGCGCGCCTGGCTGCGCGGCACGCTG
>JBEVMD010000343.1:0-2924 GCA_040508835.1 Duganella sp.
CGCCCAGCGCGCGCACCGGGGTCCAGTCGTTACCGAGGCCGCCGGCAAACTTGGCCAGCAGCGCGTTTTCCTTGATGGCGTCGTAGATGCCTTCCAGGTCGTCCGACACGGTGGTCAGGTAGCACGACGACAGTTGCGAGCGCAGGGTGCCCGAGTTGAACAGGGTAGGCGTGGACGACATGAAGTCGAACGACGACAGCAGGTTGTAGAACTCGATGGCGCGCGCTTCGCGGTCCTGTTCATTGAGCGACAGGCCCATGGCCACGCGCATGTAGAACGCCTGCGGCATTTCGATGCGCACGTCGCGCACGTGCAGGAAGTAGCGGTCGTACAGGGTCTGCAGGCCGATGTAGCCGAATTGCAGGTCGCGGTCGGCAACGAGCGCCTTGGCCAGGCGTTCCAGGTCGAACTCGGCCAGCTTGGCGTCCAGCAGTTCGTTCTTGATGCCGTTGGCGATGTATTGCGGGAAGTACGTGATGTATTCGGCGGCAGCGGCGCCTTGCGCGACTTCCTTGCCGAAGACTTCCTTGCGGATCGTGTGCAGCAGGATGCGGGCCGTCACTTGCGAGTAGGCCGGGTCTTTTTCCATCAGCGCACGGGCGGCCAGGATGGCGGACTTGTGCAGCTCTTCGACCGGCACGCCGTCGTACAGGTTTTTCAGGGTTTCGGCCAGGATGGCGTCGGCATCGACGTGTTTTTCCAGGCCGATGCAGGCAGCGTTGATCAGGCTTGTGACGCGGCTCATTTCCAGCGGCTTGCGCTCGCCGTTTTCCAGCACGTGGATCTGCGGCGCGGTGATGGCGGCGGCGCCGCCTTGCGCTTCCTTGGCCAGACGGCGCTCTTCCATGTGCTTGGCGCGGTACAGCACGTAGGCGCGGGCCACGTCATGTTCGCCCGAGCGCATCAGCGCCAGTTCCACTTGGTCCTGCACGTCTTCGATGTGGAACGTGCCGCCCGAAGGCTGGCGCCGCACGAGCGCGGACACCACGCTGGCGGTGAGCTGCTCTACCAGTTCGCGGATGCGGGCCGAGGCGGCGCCCTGGCCACCGTTCACGGCCAGGAAGGCCTTGGTCACGGCGATCGCGATTTTCGACGGTTCAAACGCGACGACCGCGCCGTTGCGGCGGATGATGCGGTAGTCACCGAGGTCGCTGGCGGCCGTGAACGGGCTGCTGGCGGCGCTCGCAGCGGCTGCTGGGACCAGCGCTGGATTGAAGGTGGTGTCTTGAGTAGATTGCATTGAAGCTCCCCGGTAACAGCGTGCAGCCAGTGCCGCGCGATGTATGTTGTAAATAAAAAGGCCAAAATGAAGCATGCAGCCAGCAACGCTGACCGCGACAATATGCACGAAGCATAGCCCCTAAGCCGCACTAAAATGGATGGTGACCCGTTCCCCGAGCAAGCGTGCAAGCCAGGGAACCGGTGTCATGAAACTACTATATCTAGTGATTACTCGAAATCGATACACTGATTGTAGTAGTCGCATGCGGTGAAGACAAGCGGGAAATTTCGCGATTGCCGTCAAATTACTATTGACTTTATGGAAGCCCATTTCCTACGCGCAGTCCGGGGTTAGCAGGTACTAACGCGGGACAGCAATCGTGATATGTTTGCCATTCAAAACAGGGGCCGGGATCGGTTTTACGGCCCGGCGCGATGTGTTCGTGGCCCTGCACATCGGCGATCGGATACCGCTCCAGCAGGGCCCCGGTCAGCACGCCCAGCGCCGCGTACTGCGCCGCTTCGAACGGCGCGTGGTCGCTGCCCTCGAGCTCCACCCCGATGGAAAAATCGTTACATTTTTCGCGCCCGCGGAAGGCCGAGACGCCCGCATGCCAGGCGCGGTCGTTGGCCGACGCGTACTGCATCACGCGGCCGTCGCGCCGGATGAAGAAGTGGCTCGACACCCGCAGCCCGCGCAAGTTCTCGAACGAAGGGTCGATATTATAGTCCAATCGGCCCGTGAACATGTCCGACACATGCGGCCCGCCGAAGCGCCCGCCCGGTAAACTGATGTTGTGGATGACCAGCAGCGTGATGTCGTGCGGGTCGGGCCGGGCGTCGACGAACGGGCTGTCATAGCGCGTGGCCGACGGCCACCAGCCGTCGGGATCTACCGGTACTGCACCACTCATGCTTCGGGTTCCTGGATGTTCAATTTCTGCATTTGATAGCGCAACTGGCGAAAGCTGATGCCCAGCAGCTGCGCGGCCTGGGTGCGGTTGTACTGCGTCTGCGCCAGCGCCCTTACTATGATATCGCGCTCGATGGCGATCAGGTAGTCGGGTAAATTCGCGGGCAAATTCGCGGGGAGATGGTCGGACAAGCCGGCCGAGGGCGCGGCAGCGGGGGGCGCCACGGCGGGGGCGCCCTCGCCCGGCGCCGCCTTGAGCGCCAGGTCCGCCACTTCGATCACGCCGTCGTCGGCAAAGGCCAGCGCCCGTTCCAGGATGTTTTCCAGTTCGCGCACATTGCCGGGAAAGCGGTAGCCGGCCAGCGCCGCCAGCACGCCCGGCCCCAGCGTGGCGCGGTGGCCGCTGCCGCCCAGGCGTTCGAGGATGGCGTCCACCAGCACCGGCAGGTCGCCCCGGCGGTCGCGCAGCGGCGGCACCGCCAGCTCGATCACGTTGAGGCGGTAAAACAGGTCCTGCCGGAATGCGCCCTGCTCCACGCAGCGCGCCAGGTTTTTATGGGTGGCGCTGATCAGGCGTACGTCGACCGGCTCCTCGGACGTGGCGCCGAGCTTGCGCACGCGCCGCTCCTGGATCGCGCGCAGCAGTTTCACCTGCATCGCCAGCGGCAGGTCGGCCACCTCGTCAAGCATCAGCGTGCCGCCGTTGGCGGCCTGAAAAAAACCGTCGCGCTCTTCCGCGGCGCCCGTGAACGCGCCCTTGCGGTAGCCGAAAAACTCGGCCTCCATCAGC
>JBEVMD010000370.1:0-3027 GCA_040508835.1 Duganella sp.
TCGGCGGCCTGGTGATGCTGTTCGTGACCAGTCCCAAGCTCTCGGCCATCATCATCGGCCTGCTGGTGCTCACGGTGCTGCCGATCGTGATTTTCGGGCGCCGCGTGCGCAAGCTGTCGCGCGACTCGCAGGACCGCGTGGCCGATGCATCCGCCATGGCCGGCGAAATCCTCAACGCCATGCCCACCGTGCAGGCCTTCACCCACGAAAAGATCGAATCGAAGCGCTTCAGCGCTTCGGTGGAAGGCGCGTTCCAGACCGCCATGCGCCGCATCCGCGCGCGCGCCATGCTGACCATGATCGCCATCGTGCTGGTGTTCGGCGCCATCGTCTTCGTGCTGTGGCTGGGCGCCCATGCCGTGCTCAATGGCGAAATGACGGGCGGCGACCTGGGTCAGTTCATCCTGTACGCATCGATCGTGGCCGGCGCCATCGGCGCGCTGTCCGAAGTGATGGGCGAAGCCCAGCGCGCAGCCGGCGCCACCGAGCGCCTGCTGGAACTGATGGCCGTCAAATCGGCCATCGAGGCGCCCGTTACCCCCCTGCCGCTGCCGCCGCGCGCAGCCAACGGCGCGGCGCTGCGCCTGGAAGACGTGACGTTCCTGTACCCGTCGCGTCCCGAATCGCCCGCGCTCAGTCACCTCAGCCTCGATATCAAACCCGGTGAAACGGTGGCCGTGGTGGGACCGTCGGGCGCGGGCAAGACCACGCTGTTCCAGCTGTTCCTGCGTTTTTACGATCCGCAGCATGGCGCCATCAAGCTCGATGGCGTCGATATCCGCCAGCTGGACCTGCATACGCTGCGCGGCGCCATCGGCATCGTCCCGCAGGACACGGTGATCTTCTCGGCCAACGCGATGGAAAACATCCGCTACGGCCGCGCCGACGCCACCGACGGGGAAGTGATCGCCGCCGCCAGGATGGCCGCCGCCCACGAATTCATCGAGCGCCTGCCGCAAGGCTACCAGTCGTTCCTGGGCGAGCGCGGCGTGCGCCTGTCCGGCGGCCAGCGCCAGCGCATCGCGATTGCCCGCGCGCTGCTCAAAAACCCGCCGCTGCTGCTGCTCGACGAAGCCACCAGCGCGCTCGACGCGGAATCCGAACGCCTCGTGCAAAGCGCGCTGGAAGCAGCGATGGTCGGCCGCACCACGGTCATCATCGCGCACCGCCTGGCCACCGTGCAGCGCGCGGACCGCATCATCGTCATGGAAGACGGCAAGATCGTGGAAACCGGCACCCACGGCTCGCTGGTGGCGCTGGGCGGCATCTACGCCAACCTGGCCGCGCTGCAGTTTCATCATGTGCAAGGCGTCCACACCGCCAACTGACGCGCGCATGACCGGATGGTTTATGATGGGCGCTCGACCGACCCTTGCTGGGGACCGCCTTGACCGACACCGAACTGCGCCAGCTATGCCACACCCACCTGCCCGGCCACCGTCAACCGACGCCGGCGCAGCTGTTTGCCGCCATGTCGGCGTGGTGCGACGCCAACGACGTCACCCATGATACCTACGGCTGCGGCGCCCTGATCCAGCAGTTCGAAGCCAAGGTGGCGCGCCTGCTCGGTTTCGAATCCGCGCTGTTCTGCATCACCGGCACCATGACCCAGGCAACGGCCTTGCGCATCGCCTGCATGGAGCGCGGCAGCCGGCTGGTGGCGCTGCACCCCACTGCCCACATCCTGCGCCACGAACGGGGCAACCACCAGTTGTTCGACCATTTCCAGGCGCTGCAGATCGGCGATCCGCACCGACCATGGACGCTGCCCGAGCTGCAAGGCGTTCCCGACACCCTGGGCGCGGCGCTGCTGGAACTGCCCATGCGCGAAATCGGCGGCCAGTGCCCGGCGTGGGACGACCTGGCCGCCATCAAGGATCACTGCCGTGCCCAGGGCATCCACCTGCACCTGGACGGCGCGCGGCTGTGGGAAGCGGCGGCCGGCTATGGCCGCAGCGCGGGCGAGATCGCGGCCGGTTTCGATTCCATCTACGTCTCGCTGTACAAGGGCATCGGCGGCATGGGCGGCGCCATGCTGCTGGGGACCGCACCGTTAGTGGCCAAGGCGCAGGAATGGTTCCGCCGCCAGGGGGGCAATGTGTATCAGCGCACGCCGTACGTGGTGGCCGCCGCCATGCAATTCGATGCGCGCCTGGCCGCCATGCCCGATTATTTCCGCCGGACCGAGTGGCTGTACCAGGTGCTGGCCGACTATCCGATCTTCGCTCCCAATCCGGCGCGCCCGCACGCCAGCATGCTGCACCTGCACCTGCCGGTGGCGCGCGACCACGCGCTCGATATCCGCAACCGCATCGCCCAGCAGCACGGCGTGTGGCTGTTCAACGGCGCCCATCACGCGGCCCTGCCGGGACGGTGCTCGGTGGAGCTGTACGTGGGCGACAACTTGCTGTACCTGCCCGACGCGCGGGTGCGCGAAATCCTCGGCTTGTGGTCCGACGCGATGGCCGCGCAGTAGGCTGGGCCCAACTTTTTACGCTAAACACCGGCGAACCGGCTACACTGCGCGCTGTTGAACGCTATCCCCCTTTTTCGCCATATACCATGACCTTCCAAGCACTCGGCCTGATCGATCCCCTTCTGCGCCAGCTCGCCACCCTGGGCTACAAAAAACCCACGCCGGTCCAGCAGCAATCCATTCCCGCCATCCTGGCGGGCCGCGACCTGATGGCCGCCGCGCAAACCGGCACCGGCAAGACCGCTGGCTTCGCGCTGCCGATCCTGCAGCGCCTGACGCTGGACGGTGCCACCGCCCCCACGGCCGTGCGCTGCCTGGTGCTGGCCCCCACGCGCGAACTGGCCGAACAGGTGTACGAGAGTTTTCGCACCTACGGCGGCAACCTGCCGCTGCGCAGCGCCGTCGCCTATGGCGGCGTGCCGATCGAGCCGCAGATCGCCAAGCTGCGCAAGGGCCTGGACGTGCTGGTGGCCACGCCGGGACGCCTGATCGACCTGCACGACCAGGGTGCGATCAGTTTCGAGCTGCTGCAAACGCTGGTGCTCGACGAA
>JBEVMD010000412.1:0-3406 GCA_040508835.1 Duganella sp.
CCGGTTGTGGCGTTCGCGGCACGGTCGGCGCGCAGGGATCGACAATGCAAAAGAATTCCACATGGAAATTCACTATTTGTCTTTCCAGCGGTTACAATTCCAGGTAACACCATCTTCCCGCACCCGACATGACCGCTAGCGCACCCACCGAACAGCCGCTCGAGACCACCCTGCAACAAGCGATCGCGGCGCATCAGGCCGGACAGTTCGAGCAGGCCGAGGAGCTGTACCTGGCCATCCTGCAGGCGCAGCCGTACCACGCGGTGGCCAACCACAACATGGGGCTGCTGGCGGGACAGGTGAACCAGTTCGCGGCCGGCCTGCCGTATCTGCACAAGGCGCTGTCGGTCAACCCGGACGAGGGACAATTCTGGCTGTCGTACGCCAACGGCCTGCTGCAGGCCGGCGAAACGGCCGACGCGCTGGACATCATCGACACCGCCATCGGGCGCGGCCTCGACAACGAACAGTCGCAAGCGCTGCGCGCGCGCATCGCGCACACGATTGCCACCACGCCCACGCTGGAAGAGCGCCAGCAAGTGGTCGCCTTCTACCAGGCCGGCCAGCTGGCCGAGCTGGAAGCGGCCAGCCTGGCGCTGACGGTCAAATATCCGGCGTCGGACTTTGCCTGGAGCGTGCTGGGCACTGCCCTGCAGGCACAGGGCAAGGACGCGTTCGACGCCTTGCACAATACCGTGCAGCTGGCGCCGCAGGATGCCGAAGCGCACGGCAACCTGGGCATGGCGTGGCAGGAACGCGGCGACCATGAACAAGCGCTGGCCAGCTACGCCCTCGCCCTGCAACTGAACCCCGGCTTCGTGGAAGCGTACGGCAACCAGGCCTCCGCGCTGCTGGCCCTGGGCCAGCTGGAGCAGGCGGAACAGGCCTGCCGCCAGGCCCTGGCGCTGCGTCCCGACTACGTCAAGGCGCACGTCTACCTGGCGGACACGCTGAAGGCACAGGGCCGCAGCAGCGAAGCGGTGGCCAGCTACCAGCAGGCGCTCAAGCTGCAGCCGGGCGACGCCAACATCTATCTGAACCTGGGCAACGCCCAGCAAGACCTGCAGCAATGGGCGCCGGCCATCGTCAGCTACCGCGCAGCGCTGCACCTGGCGCCGCACCTGACCGTGGTGTTTGCCAACCTGGCTGCCGCGCTGCGCGAATCGGGCGACCACGGCAACGCCGCCGCCAATTACCGCAAGGCGATTGCCGCCCATCCCGGCGACGCCGCCCTGCACCACAGCCTGGGCCAGGCGCTGCAGGCGCAGGGCAAGCCGGACGAGGCGATTGCCGCCTACACGGCCGCGCTGGCGCTGAACCCGGACGACGTGCCGGCGCTCAGCAGCCTGGGGCTGTTGCAGGCACGGCAAAAGAATTATCCCGCTGCCATCGCCTGCTGCCAGCGCGTGGTTGCGCTGCAGCCGCAGGACGCGCAGGCCTGCGGCCACCTGGCTATCGTGCACGGCGAAGCGGGCGAGCGCGACCTGGCCATCGATTACTTCAAGCGCGCCGCCGAACTGGCGCCCGACGACGTGCGCATGCACATGCAGCTGGCCGACTACCACCACACCCTGCGCCAGCACGAGCTGGCAGTGGTCGCTTACCGCCGCGCGCTCGCATGCGATGCCGACAACGCGGGCGTATTGAACAACCTGGGCAGCTCGCTGCAGGCGCTCAAGCGGTACGACGAAGCGCGCGACGCCTACCTGGCCGTGCTGGCGCTCCATCCCGACAACGCCACCACGCTGTGCAACCTGGGCGCCAATTACCAGGACCAGAAACAATTTACCAAGGCGCGCGAATACTACCAGGCGGCGCTGGACGTCGATCCCCGGCTGGCGCGCGCGCATTTTTCGATGGGTAACAGCTTCATGCTGGAGGCGAATCCGCTGGCCGCCGTCGAGCAGTACCGCAGCGCGCTGGCCGCCAACCCGCAATACCGCGACGCCTACGTCAACCTCAGCGCCACGCTCAACAACATGGGCCGGCTCGACGAGGCGCTGGAAGTGTGCCGCACCGGCCTGGCCGTGGGACCGGAATGGGATAACCTGTTCAGCAACTACCTGTTCCTGATGTCGCACAGCGCCACCATTGCGGCCGAGGATATGTTTGCCGACCACGTGCGCTTCGGCGAAACGTTCGAGCGCGTGACCGCCCACCTGCGCGCGCCGCACGACAACACCCGCGACCCGCTACGGACGCTCAAGGTGGGACTGATCTCGGGCGACCTGCACAACCATCCGATCCCCCATTTCATTTTGCCGGTACTGGAAAACATCGCGGCCGACGCCGGCCTGTCCCTGTACGCCTACTACAACGATCCGGAAGACGACTACGTTACCGAACGCCTGCGCCAGCTGATCCCGACCTGGCGCCAGATCGAGCTGCTGAGCGACGAGGAACTGATCAAGCTGATCCGCGCCGACGGCATCGACATCCTGATCGACCTGTCCGGCCACACGGGCAAGAACCGGCTGCGCGCCATGGCCGCCAAGCCGGCGCCGATCCAGGCCAGCTGGATCGGCTATCCGGCCACCACGGGCTTGACCACTGTCGATTACTACCTGAGCGATGCATTTTTCTCGCCGCTGGGCAAGCTGGAAGAGCAGTTCACGGAAAAGCTGATGCTGCTGCCCGTGTGCGCACCGTTCCTGCCGACCGAGTACGCCCCGGCGATCCGCCCCGCGCCGGCGCTGACCAACGGTTATCTGACCTTCGGCAGTTTCAACCGCCTTAATAAAATCAACCGCCAGGTGGTGGCGCGCTGGGCCAGGCTGCTGCGCGCGATCCCGGACGCCCGCATGCTGCTGGCCGCCATGCCCACCTCCCAGCCGCAACCGGTGCTGGTGGAGTGGTTCGCGGAAGAAGGCATCGCGCCGGACCGGCTCGACTTCGAAGCGCGCACCGGCATCGGCCAGTACATGGAAATGCACCACCGGGTCGATATCTGCCTCGACACCTTCCCGTACGGCGGCGGCACCACCACGTTCCACGCGCTGTGGATGGGCGTGCCCACGCTCACCATCGCCGGCCCCACGCAACCGAGCCGCGCCGGCACGTCGATCCTGCGCCAGGTGGAACTGGAAGAATTCATTGCCGTCGATGACGACGAATACGTGCGCAAGGGCCTGGCCATGGCCGCCAACCCGATGCTGCTGGGCGCGTACCGCTTCAGCGCCCGCCACCGCCTCGAGCGCTCGCCCATGGGCAATACCCGCTTGATCGCCGAAGGCCTGGAAAACGGCTTGCGCCTGGCGTGGCAGCGCTGGTGCGAAGGCGCGGAGCCGGTTGCGTTCTCGGTCCCGGTCGCCAACCCCAACCCGCCGATCGGACTGTGATGAGCGCCCCGAAAAAACCGGTCTATGTGACCCAGCCGCTGCTGCCCGACCTGAAGGATTTTCTGCCG
>JBEVMD010000420.1:0-5702 GCA_040508835.1 Duganella sp.
GTCGAACAAGCTGCCCAGGCGCAAGCGCAAGCAGCGGGGGCCGCCTTGTCATGCTTTCAGAGCAACCACGAAGGAGCGTTGATCGACCGCATCCATGCTGCCCGCACCGAGGGCGTGGACGCCATCGTCATCAATCCCGGTGGACTCACCCATACCAGCGTGGCCTTGCGCGACGCCCTGGCGGGGGTGGCGATTCCGTTTGTAGAAGTGCATATTTCGAATATTTACCAGCGCGAGACGTTTCGCCACCATTCATTTTTGAGCGCGATCGCGGTCGGGACGATCTGTGGCCTGGGTATCGATGGATATCGGTTTGCCATCGACTTCGCCCTTAAAAGGCGATAATCTACGCGATCTGCGCGCAATTTAATGCGGTTTCGCCCAAAAGGCGGCGCCGCCACCACTTAAAAACAAGATATTCCTGGGGGTTACATGGATTTACGCAAGCTGAAGACCTTGATCGATCTGGTCGCAGAATCCGACATCGCCGAGCTCGAAGTGACCGAAGGCGAGAGCAAAGTCCGTATCGTCAAATCGTCGGCCATCCCGCAAAACCAGATGGTGATGATGCAGCCGCAAGGCATTCCACAATATAACGCAGCGCCCGCCCCAGTGGCCGCGCCGGTCGCCGCAGCCGCGCCGGCCGCACCTGCAGAACCAACCGGCCACATCGTGAAATCGCCGATGGTCGGCACCTTCTACCGTTCGTCGGCCCCCGGTTCCCCAGCGTTTGCCGAAGTCGGCACCGTGGTCAAGGAAGGCGACACCCTGTGCATCATCGAAGCGATGAAGCTGCTCAATGAAATCGATGCCGACAAGTCCGGCACGATCACCCAGATCCTGGTCGAGAACGGCCAGCCGGTCGAATTCGGCCAACCGCTGTTTGTGATAGGCTAAGACGGCTCCAGCGCCCGTCCGCCGCCCAGCGGCGCCGGGCGCGCCGTCTTCCGCATCCCCTCCCCACCTGACGTTACCGGCGCACGTTCCCGGTACTCACAGACCTACGCGAACCTATCATGTTTGAAAAAATCCTAATTGCCAACCGTGGCGAAATTGCCCTCCGTATCCAGCGCGCCTGCCGCGAACTGGGGATCAAGACGGTCGTGGTCCACTCGGAAGCGGACAAAGACGCCAAATACGTGAAGTTGGCCGATGAGTCGGTGTGTATCGGTCCGGCGCCGTCCACGCTCAGCTACCTGAACATGCCAGCCATCATCAGCGCAGCCGAAGTGACCGACGCCGAAGCGATCCACCCGGGCTACGGCTTCCTGTCGGAAAACGCCGATTTTGCCGAGCGCGTGGAAAAATCGGGCTTCGTGTTCATCGGCCCGCGCTCGGAATCGATCCGCATCATGGGCGACAAAGTGTCGGCCAAACAGACCATGATCAAGGCCGGCGTGCCGTGCGTGCCCGGTTCGGAAGGCGCCCTGCCCGACGATCCGAAAGCCATCGTGCAGATCGCCCGCAAGGTCGGCTCCCCGGTCATCATCAAGGCCGCCGGCGGCGGTGGCGGACGCGGCATGCGCGTGGTGCATACCGAAGCGGCGCTGATCAATGCCGTGGCCATGACCAAGACCGAAGCCGGCACCGCGTTCGGCAACCCGGAAGTGTACATGGAGAAGTACCTGGAAAATCCGCGCCACGTGGAAATCCAGATCCTGGCCGACGAACATAAAAACGCCGTCTGGCTGGGCGAGCGCGACTGCTCGATGCAGCGCCGTCACCAGAAGGTGATCGAAGAAGCGCCGGCGCCGGGCATCCCGCGCAAGCTGATCGAAAAGATCGGCGACCGCTGCGCCGAAGCGTGCCGCAAGATCGGCTACCGTGGCGCCGGCACCTTCGAGTTCCTGTATGAAAACGGCGAGTTCTATTTCATCGAGATGAACACCCGCGTGCAGGTGGAACACCCGGTCACCGAAATGATCACCGGCATCGACATCGTGCAGGAACAGATCCGCATCGCCTGCGGCGAAAAGCTGCGCTTCCGCCAGCGCGACGTGATGCTGTCCGGCCACGCCATCGAGTGCCGTATCAATGCCGAGGACGCTTTTAAGTTCACGCCGTCGCCAGGCCGCATCACGTCGTGGCACGTGCCGGGCGGTCCCGGCATCCGTGTCGATTCGCATGCGTACGCCGGCTACTACGTGCCGCCGCACTACGATTCGATGATCGGCAAGGTCATTTCCTATGGCGCCACCCGCGAGCAGGCGATCCGCCGCATGCAGATCGCGCTGTCGGAAATGGTGGTCGAAGGCATTTCCACCAACATCCCGCTGCACCGCGAGCTGATGATCGACGCCCGCTTCATCGAAGGCGGCACCAATATTCACTACCTGGAACAGAAGCTGGCCGACATGCCGGACCTGAACAAGCTGAGCTTGAACAATAAGGCGACCCCATGAGCTGGACTGAAATCGTCATCGAAATCGCGCGCGACCACGCCGAAGCGCTGTCCGAAGCACTGATGGACGTGGGCGCCCTGTCGGTCTCCGTCGAGGATGCCGACGAAGGCACCGACGCGGAAAAACCGCTGTTCGGCGAGCCGGGCATGGAACCGACCGAAGCGGCCTGGGACCACAGCCGCGTGGTGGCCCTGACCGACGAAGCCGACGACCAGGCCGTGATCGTGGCGGCCGCGGCCGGCCAGATCGGCCTGCCCACCCTGCCCAAGTTCACCACCCGCAAGGTGGAGAACCAGGACTGGGTGCGCCTGACGCAATCGCAGTTTGCGCCGATTCACATCGGCAAGAACATCTGGGTCGTGCCCAGCTGGCACGAAGCACCCGATCCGGATGCGCTGATCCTGGAACTCGATCCGGGCCTGGCCTTCGGCACCGGCAGCCATCCGACCACCCGCCTGTGCATGGAATGGCTGGAAGCGCATCCGGCGCCCGGCAAAACTGTGCTCGACTACGGTTGCGGCTCCGGCATCCTGGCCATGGTGGCCAAGAAGGTGGGCGCCGGCGAAGTCGTGGGTGTGGACATCGATCCGCAGGCGATCGAATCGGCTGCCGACAATGCCCAGCGCAACCACTGCGACATCGCCTACTTCCTGCCCGACACCTTTGCCGAGTCCGCGCACGCCGCGCAGAAGTTCGACATCGTGGTGGCCAACATCCTGTCGAGCCCATTGAAACTGATGGCGCCGATGCTGTCGGGCCGCGTCGCTCCTGGCGGCGCGCTGATCCTGTCGGGCGTGCTGGCGCGCCAGGCCGAGGAAGTGGCTGCTGCGTACGCACCGTTCATCAAGCTGGGCGTCTGGGCCGAGCAGGATGGCTGGGTCGCCCTGCATGGCCAGCTCGGCAGCGACGACGTTCCGGCCGCGCGCTGACCGCTCCACCGCACGATGGCGCTCGCCACCAAATGCCCCCACTGCAACACGATATTTCGGGTCGCTCATGACCAGCTGAAATTACGTGGGGGCATAGTGCGCTGTGGCTCCTGCAATGAAGTTTTTGATGGCAACGCGGCCCTGCTGGAGCCGCTGCCCACTGTGACGCCGCTGCCCGCGCTGGCCACGCTGCCGGAATCGGTGCAGGCGCTGAGCCTGGATTTCGATGACGCGGCGCCAGCGCCGACGTCGGTACCGCTTTCAGTACCGCTTTCAGCGCCGATGTCGGGACCGACTCCGCCCCCGGTGCCGGTGCCCGTCCTGCAGCCGGAACCCGCACCTGCCGCCGCCTCGTCCCCGGCGCCTGAACCCGCCCCCACCCCTGACCCTGCGCCGGCGCCGGAACTGACGTGGGTGCTGGAACCCGAGCCCGAGTCTGCACCCACCGCGCAAGACCTGCTGGGCACCGATACCCTGACGGACGAAGAGCTGCAAGCTGCGCTCGAAGCCGAACTGGCTGCACTGGACGCGCGCATGGCCGCCGCCCAGCCCGCTATCGCTCCCGCCTTGCCGCTGCCCCCCGCACCGGCGGCCCGCACCGACGAACGCCGCGAACCGACGTTCGAAGCGCCCGACCGCCCGTACCAACTCGAGCAAGACGACGAGCGGGCGCTGCTGGAACCAACCACCGCCAGCCGCACAGCGCCGCGCGACGACATTCCGCCGAGCCACACGCTGCTGCGCACCGTCTCGGCACCCTCGGCGGACCGTTATGTCGAACCGCAGTTCGGCGCCGAAGCGGCAGCGGCAGAGCCGTCCACGGCAGCGCACACGTTCGAGCCGCCGGCCATGGCCATACCAGAACCGGCGCCAGCCGTCGTGGAAGACGACGAACCGGGCTTCATGAAGCGCGGACGGCGCCGCGAGCGCTACGGCCGCGCCACCACCATCGCCCTGTGCCTGGGCGTGCTGCTGCTGCTCGGCGCGCTCGTGGCGCAGGGCCTGACCACGTTCCGCAACCCGCTGGCGGCGTCCGTGCCGTCGCTCAAACCCGTGTTGACTGCCGCCTGCCAGGCGCTCGGTTGCAAGATCGAACTCCCTACGCGCATCGACGTACTGGCCATCGAGCAGGGCGAACTGCAAACCCTCAACGACACCACTTTTTCGTTGACCACCGCGCTGCGCAACGCCGGCAAGGGCGCGCAGCAGTGGCCGCATATCGAACTGGTGCTGGACGACGCCAACGACAAGACCGTGTTGCGCCGCGTGTTCGCGCCGCGCGACTATCTGGCGCCCGGCACCGCCGTCGAGCAAGGTTTTCCGGCGCGCAGCGAACAATCTGTCAAACTGTACTTTGAATTGAAACAGCTCAAGGCATCGGGCTATCACATTGCCGTCTTCTATCCATAAAGAACCATCATGACCCAGACCTCCCTGATTTGCGGCTCGCTCGCGATCGACACCATCCTGCAATTCCCGGGCCGCTTCGACAGCATCCTGCTGGCCGACCAGCTGCACAAGGTGAATGTGTCGTTCCTGGCGCCGACCATGCGTACCGAGTTCGGCGGTTGCGCCGGCAATATCGCGTACAACCTGAAAATGCTGGGCGGCGACCCGCGCATCGTGGGCGTGATGGGCCAGGACAACGCGGCCTACATCGAGCGCCTGCGCAAGCTGGACATCGCCACCGACAACATCCTGATCAAGCAGGAGGCCTATAACGCCCAGTGCTTCGTCACCGCCGACGAAGACAACAACCAGATCAACGCCTTCCACCCGGGCGCCATGTCGTACGCGCACGAGAACGACATCGCCAAGGCCGGCCCGGCCGCGCTGGCCATCATTTCGCCGGACGGCCACCTGGGCATGCAACAGCACGCGGCCACCTTGGCCCGCCTGGAGATCCCGTTCATCTTCGACCCGGGCCAGCAGCTGCCGATGTTCACCGGCCAGGAATTGATCGACTTCATCAATCAAGCCACCTACGTCACCGCCAACGATTACGAAATCGAGCTGCTGATGGAACGCACCGGTCTGACCGTGCCCGACATCGCCAGCCGCCTGGAAGCGCTGATCATCACCCGCGGCGAACAGGGCTCGGAAATTTATACCAAGGGCGAGCGCATCGTGATCCCGGCCGTCAAGGCCGATGCGGTGCTGGACCCCACCGGTTGCGGCGACGCCTACCGCGCCGGCCTGCTGTTCGGCATCACCAAGGGCTGGAGCTGGGAAACCACCGGCCGCCTGGCCAGCCTGCTGGGCGCGATCAAGATCGCCCACAAAGGCGCGCAGAACCACAGCTTCACCGCGCAGGAAATCGCCGACCAGTTTGAAGCGGCGTTCGGCTACCGCTATTAAAGAAAAGGGGGCG
>JBEVMD010000432.1:0-14917 GCA_040508835.1 Duganella sp.
ATTTCTGTGCCGCGGTGAGTTTGTTTGCCTTAAATCAGTCACCCCCGCGCAGGCGGGGATGACGGATCTGAGGTCAACGGCTTGCGGCTTGCGCTTGCGGCTCGCGGCTCGCGGCTCGCGGCTTGCATCTCGCGGTCTATGCAGCCCTAGTACCGCACCGCCGTCCGCATCACCGGATACAGGTTGAACCGCTCATCCCACGACGAGTGACGGCGGGCGAAGAATTCCAGGCGTGCTTGCGGGTTCTTGTTGAAGTCCGCATCGGTGTCGAGCTTTTTGCGGAATTCCTCGCGCAGCGCCGGGTTGGCGTCGAGCTGGTCGCGCGCCACGTCTTCGGCCACGTAGTCTTCCATGTACTCCTTGCGCTCGAACCAGTTGTTGAATTCTCCCCATGCCAGCAGCGAGTCCGGGCTGCGCGGCTCGAGCATCGTCATCACCAGGCGCGCCTTGGCCTGGGCGATCGGCACGAACAGCGCGCCCTTGCCCACGCTGCGCCGCTCGCGCGTCCAGTCGCCTTCCACCGCCAGCGTCTGGTGGCCTTCGAACGACTTGGCGCCGAACGTGGTTTTGGTGGCGCGGAAGGTCTCCACTTCGGCCGACATCTCGTCGCCGCCCAGCACCTTGTAGCCGATGCCGTGTTGTTTGAGCTTGGCCGCCATGCGTGCCGCTTCCGCTGCCGGCACCAGGTAGCCGCCCTGCGGCGCCGCCACTTTCAGCTCGGGCACGATTTCGTCGCGCAGCGGCACCTTCCAGATTTGCGGCTTGCTTTCGTCGTACTGCGTCATCAGCGCGCCCGAGATCTCCGAGTGGCCGCGGGTGTAGGCGTAGCCGGGGAACTCGATGGTCTTGGCGTTGAACGTGGTGCGGTACGTCAGCGGAAAATCGGCGCCCGCCAGGTTGGCGGCGCGGGCGTCGGCTTCGTGCGCGGTTTTAATCCACGCCTTGCCGTGCTGCGCCACCTGCGACAGCAGCGAGACGATGGTGTTGCGGGTGCTGCGCACGCGGGTCGGATAATCCTTCCACGAATGGGTTTCCACCAGCACGCCGATGCGGTTGCGCGTGACGAAGTAGCCGTGCGAGAAGCGCGGCGTGGGCATGCTGTCGACAAAGCCCGACATCGGATCGTCTTCCTTGGCAAACGACATATAGTACGGCTTGGGATCGGAACCCTGTGCCTTCAGATCGGCCAGGATGCCTTGCTGGAGCGCGCTGCCGGCCTGCTTCAACTGTTCGTCGCCGCCGTGCACCGGCTCCACCTGGATCGAGATATCGGGCTGGAACTTGGCGCCGTCGGTCACGTGCAGGTCCACGTATGCCAGCGGGTCCCACGCGTTCACCAGCGCCAGCATGGCCTGCATTTCCGCCGTGTCGGCCTTCACGTAATCGCGATTGAGGTTGTAGTTCTGCGCCGTGGTGCGCCAGCCCATTTCCACCGGGCCGCGCTGGTTGGGACGGTTGTAGCGGCCGAAGCGCTCGTGGCCATCGACGTTGAACACGGGGACGAACAACAGCACCTGCTGGTCGAGGGCTCCCGGGGCGGCGCGGTTTTCCAGCGCCTCGCGCACGGCCAGGAAGCCGGCATCCTTGCCGTCGATTTCACCGGCGTGAATGCCGCCCTGGATCAGCAGCACGGGCACGCCCTTTTTCTTCGCCTGTTCCGCCGTCAGCGCGCCGGTGCGCGTGACGGCCAGCGCCAGCATCGGCCGCCCTTCCGGTGTCCGGCCGAATTCGAAGCAGCGCACCTGCTTCGGGTACGCCTTCTGGAAGCGCGCGCACAGGTCCGCCACCTCGGCGTAGCGGCCGGTGCTCTGGAAGCCCGAGCGTTCGGAAATGGTGGTCAGTGCGGAGGAAGGCGTGGAGGCTGAAACTGCGGCTGCCGCCAGCACGGGGCCGGCGGCAATGGAGGAAAAGGTAGCAAGGGCGAACGATACGGCGAGACGGATCATGGACGGGCTTCCAGGTGGGGCGACGCCGGGACGGCGTCGCAACCTGAAAATTATAATCCGCTTTCGACCGCTACCTGAGGATGGCGATGGCTTTTGCCTGCGGGCGCACCGCGCGCAGCGGTGTGGACTTGCCGGCCGCCAGGCTGGAAGCCACGACCGGGCAAACGCCCTTGTCGCGGTACTGCAGCGCCGCCGACAGCATGCTTTCGCCGGTGTCGCCCAAGCCGCGCGACAGGTCGTCGCTGGCGCGGCAGGTCGGCTGGAAGCCGTCCGCGTAGTCGCCGAACCCCTTGGCGTTGACGCCCTGGAACTGGATCGCGAAGTACGTGGTGCCGCAGTTGTCGGCCGGGGTAAAGCCATAGGGCTTGCCGCAGGTGGCGCCGCCGATCACGTTCACTTCCACGTCCACCCCGCGCAGGCTGTTGATCACCGACTCGCTGGCCGAACAGGTGTCGGGCGACGTCAGCACAGTCACGCGCTTGAGGCCCAGGTACGGCAGCGCCGTGCCGGCCGCCGTGGGCAACGGCGACGGGAAGCCCACGGCAGCCGCGTGGAAGCCCAGCGGCGTTTCGGCTGCCGTCTTGTCGTTGAACAGCAGGCGTTCGAACACCTTGCCGGTGGTGGGACCGGGGCCCGCGATCATGTAGGCCAGCTCGCTGGCGATATCGAGGTAGCCGCCGCCGTTGTAGCGCATGTCGAGCACCACGTCGTCGACCTTGACCTCCTTGAACGACCGGATCGCACCGATCAGCTGCGATTCGGCAACGGCGTTATGGTCGTTGAACGCCAGGTAGCCGATCTTGCCCGTTTCGGTGACCAGCACCTGGGTGTTCTGCACGGGCGCGATGGACACGTTCTGCGCGGTCATCGTCACGTTCAGGGTCTGCCCGGGGCGGCTCAGGACGAAGCGGTGCGACACGCCGGCGCGCGCGGGCAGCAGGCCGGCGTTGAGCGTGTCGATGCCGGCGCTGGACGTGTCGGAAATCGACACGCCGTCCACCGACACCACCGTGTCGCCGCGCCGCAGGCCGGCCGCACCTGCTGGCGAGTTCGGCTCCACCATGGTCACCCGCCACACGCGCGGCAAGACGCCTTCCTCCGTGCTCGACCAGCCCGCGCCGTAGCCCAGCTCCACGCCGCTTTGCGACATCGCTTCCCAGGCATCGGTGGCATACGTGAAGTGGAACTGGTCCTTGGGACGGCCCGACGCCGTGTACGCCTGGGTCTTGAGGACGTCGAAGTAATCGACCGGATTGCTGTAGCCGGTCGGGCCGACATTGGGCACTTCCTTGTACCAGAGGTAGGTTTCGTCCACGAACGAGCGCACCCATTTCAGCTCGTCGGACAGCGTGCCCTGGCGGTCGGTGAAGCGCACGCCGGCCGCGGACGACCCGCTGCGCGGACGCTGGCACGATGCGGCCAGCTTGATCATGTCGGCGCGCGTATCCGGCGCGGTGCCGACGGGCGCGGTGACGGGCGCGGTCACCGGCGCGGCAGCGGTGCCCGGTGCGGCGGAACCGCCCCCGCCGCCACAGCCGGACAGGGACACCAGGGCGGCCAGCGCCAGCGGCGCGGCCATGAAAGCAGGAGATGGTTTGATGTTCATTTGCAATATTATAGCGGCGCCGCGCGCTGCCAGTGCAAATAAATCTACCTATTCCAACAACTATGCCTGCAGGTCGGGATCGGCGCGCAACAGCTCGCCCAGCCACGCGGCAAACACGGACAGGCGCGGCGACGCCATCCGGCCCTGCGGATACAGCAGCGAGATCGGCATCGGCGCCGGCGGGGTAGCCGCCAGCACTTCCACCAGCGCGCCGCTGGCCAGGTGGTCGCGCACCTGGTAGCGCGCGGCCTGGATCAGGCCCATGCCCTGCAGCGCGCAGCTGATGTAGGCATCGGGCTCGTTGACGGCAATGGCGCCGCGCATGGACAGCGTCACGGCGCGCCCGTCCACCATGAAGTCCCAGTCGAAGATGCGGCCGGTGCGACCGGAAAAATGCAGCACGCCGCGATGGCTGTGCAGGTCGTCGATCGCCTGCGGCACGCCGTGCTGCGCCAGGTACCAGGGCGACGCGCAGGTCAGGAAGCCCATGGCGCCCAGCCGCCGGCCCACCAGCGCCGAATCCTGCAGCTCGCCCACGCGCAGCGCTGCATCGAGCCCTTCCTGCGTCAGGTCCACCACGCGCTCCGTCATGCTGACCACCAGTTCAATCTCGGGATAGGCGCGATGGAAGTCGGCGATGCGGGGAATGACCAGGTGGCGGCCCACGGCACCGGGCAGGTCCACCCGCAGCTTGCCGCGCGGGCGCTGCAAACTCTGGCCCCGAAAAGTACTTTCGGCGTCTTCCACCGCCTGCAATATGCCCAGGCACTGCTTGAAATATTCGGCGCCGTCGGGCGTGAGCGACAGCCGGCGCGTGGTCCGGTGCAGCAGCTGGGTACCGAGGAACGCTTCGAGCTTCTTGATGGTGGCGGTGAGCGCGGCGCGCGGCAGGTCCAGCGTTGCAGCGGCCTTGGTGTAGCTGTTCGCTTCCACGATGCGCACAAAGGTCTGCATGGCTTTCAGGCGGTCCATGATTGTTCACATAATATGAATGGTATAGCGCCATTATGCCTGATTATCTTTGGCGCGGATTTGCCTACACTGTGCTCATTACTTTCCCACCGGAGTCCATCATGCGTACTGAATCAAGAGACATCAAAGCCAAGGACATCAGTCCCGGCATGGTCCTGCTGCTGGCGGCAGCGACCGGCCTGATCGTCGCCAACCTGTATTACGCGCAGACGCTGGTCGGCCCGATCAGCGCCGCCACCGGCCTGTCGCCCGAGGCGGCCGGCCTGATCGTCACGCTGACCCAGATCGGCTACACCCTGGGCCTGCTGTTCATCGTGCCGCTGGGCGACCTGCTGGAAAACCGCCGCCTGATTTTCACCGGTCTGCTGTTTACGTCCGCGATGCTGGTGATTGCCGCGTTCAGCACCAGCGCCTGGCTGTTCCTGGCCGCCGCGCTGGGCATCGGCCTCGGTTCGGTGGCGGCGCAGATCATCGTGCCGTTTGCCGCCCACCTGTCGCAGGAAGCCACGCGCGGCCACACGGTCGGCAAGGTCGTCAGCGGCCTGCTGCTGGGGATCATGCTGGCCCGTCCCGTCGCCAGCCTGGTGGCCGACGCCACCAACTGGCACGTGGTGTTCGGCGGTGCGGCCGTGATCGTGCTGGCCGTGGCGCTGATCCTGCGCGCCAAGCTGCCGCAGCGTATGCCGGAGTCGACCATCACCTATCCCAAACTGATGGCGTCGCTGTGGCACCTGTTTGTCACCACGCCCGTACTGCGCCGCCGCGCCGCGTACCATGCCGGCCTGTTCGGTTCGTTCAGCCTGTTCTGGACCGTGACGCCTTTGATGCTTGCCGGTCCGCAGTTCCACCTGTCGCAAACGGGCATCGCCATCTTTGCGCTGGTGGGCATGGCCGGCGCCGTGGCCTCCCCCATTGCCGGCCGCCTGGCCGACGCGGGCCACACGCTGACGGCCACCGCCGCGGCGCTGGCGCTGGGCGTGATCGCGTTTGTTTTGCCCATGCTGGCGCCCGCGTCGCCGGAGATGCGCAACGTCGCCCTGGGTATTCTGGTGGTGGCGTCCATCGTGCTGGACATGGGTGTGGCGGCCAACCTGGTGCTGGGCCAGCGCGCCATCTTTTCGCTGGGCGCGCACGTGCGCAGCCGCCTGAACGGCATTTATTTCGCGCTGTTCTTTGCCGGTGGCGCGCTGGGTTCCGCGCTGGGCGGCTGGATGTTCGCGGCGCACGGCTGGCATGCGGCGCTGCTGACCGGGATGGCGTTCCCCGGCCTGGCATTGATCTACTGGGTGACGGAATATGCCCACGCTGCCGAGCAGCGCAAGCCCGCATGACATCACCTTCGGCGGCATTGCGCCGAAGGTGATGCCGGGCACCGTTAGAAGTGGTAGTTCAGTTCGAGCCAGCCCTGGCGGCCGATCGGGCTGTAGCTGCCGATGGCGTAGTACGGCCAGCCGCCGCTGGTGTCCATCTTGACCTTGTTGAACAGGTTGTTGACGGCCACCGACACGGTTGCGCGTTCGTTGACGCGGTACACCACGCTGGCGTTGACCAGCGTGGTCGGCGTGATCCAGCCGTCACCGGCCTGGTTCGGCACCTTGCTGTAGCGCTGCAGGAACAGCGTGTTGGACCAGTCGCCCTTGTTCCACGTCAGGCTGGCGTTGAGCTTGTCGCGCCAGTCCTGGTTGGTGAGATCGTCCAGGTCGTCGTTGAGCGGATCGCCGGCGAACTGGCGCGAGTGCTTGTCCAGCGTCTTCGAGTAGTTGACCTTGGTGATGAACGCGCCGTAGCTGGCGGTGCGCAGGGCATAGCGGCCGCTGACGTCGATGCCGTCCACGCTGGTGGTGGCGGCGTTGATCGGGTTCACCAGGATGGTGTTGATCTCGCCCGGCTTGTTCAGCGCCGTCAACGGATTGCGCACGATGCGCGACACGGCGTCGGCGCAGGTGGGCGACGCCAGGTCGCCGGCCATGCGGCAATCGGCTTCGTCGCGCAGCAGCTTGTCCGCGTTCAGGTTGGTCACCAGGTCGCTGATCTTGATGTTCCAGTAGTCGAGCGTGACGTCGAAGTCCGCGCTCGGCGACCATACCAGGCCCAGACCCGTCGAGCGGCCTTTTTCGGACCGCAGGTCGCGGCTGCCCGTCTGCACGTAGTCCGCGCCCGGCGCGTACTTGCAGGCGGTGGAAGGCTGGCCTGCCTGGGCGCAGCGGTAGTAGTCGGTCGTGGACTCGTAATAGCCGGTGCCGCGCGCCTTGTAGATGTAGTTCATGTCCGGCGCGCGGAAGCTGGTGCCGTACGTGGCGCGCACCAGCAGCTGCTTGACGGGGCGCCATTCGAGGCCGCCGTTATAGGTGGCCTTGCCGTCGTGGCGGCCGGCAAAGCTGTAGCGGTCGTAGCGGCCGGCCAGCGTGGCCGACACCGTCTCGACGACCGGGATGCTCGCCTCAAGGCCCACCGCGTAGCGTTCGCGCGCGCCCGTGGTCACGTCGGAGCCGGCCAGGTTGAAGTACCCTTCATTGAGGCGGCTGTCGGGACGATTGGAAAAACCCTGCTTGCCCACTTCGGCCACCGTGGCCAGGCGCAAGGGTCCGGCCGGCAGCTGGAACGCTTCGCCGTTGGCGGACAGGCTCACGGTATTGGTCCACGACTTGTCGTTGCTCACGGCGGTGCCGTAGATGGTGTTGAATTCCGCTGGCGTCAGGCGCTGCGCCAGGCGCGCCGGATCGGGCGCATACATTGCCACGCCGTCGGCATCGACGCCCTGCTGCGGCCCCAGGAAGAAGCTGTCGATGGTGGACAGCGCGCGCGGCGTATAGCTCTTGCTCTTGTACAGCGACGCCGTGTAGCCGGCTTCATACTGCCAGCTGGTGCCGGGAATGTCGCCGCGCGCGCCCAGCGACAGCGAGCTGGCCTCGTCGTCCCAGCGGCGGTTGAAGCGGTCCACGCCACCCATTTCTTCGGGCGAGATGTAGCGGTTCCAGTTCTCGTAGGTGCCGCTGTTCTGGTTGAAGAACGCCTTGTCGGTCAGCGAGCGCGATTCCCAGATCGGACCGCGCGTGTTGTTGATGCTGCGGTTCTTGCCGAACAGCGCTTCCGCGTACAGCGTGGTGGTGGGCGACAGCGCGTAGTTGGCGCCGCCGAACACGTTCTGGCTGCTGTTCTTGGTCTGCGTGGTCCAGTAGGTAGGACGCACTTTCTGGCTGCCGCAATAGCTGCCGGTGCTGCCGGTCTGCTTGACGGTGCTGCCGCCGAACAGGTCGCCCAGGCTGGAACAGGTGTCGCCCGGATCGACGTAGCGACCGGTCGTGAGGTTGCGCCGGCCCAGGATCGACGTGGGCGCGCCGTTGTTGACGCTCATGAAATCGCGGTCCGCGCTCGACAGCGGATCGCGCTCGAGCAGCTCCACGCTGAACAGCGTATTGAGCTTGCCGAAGCTCTGGCCGCCCGAGAACTGCAAGCGCTGGTTGGCAGCGCCGCCGCGCGACGTACCGCCCGCTTTGAGGTTGAGGTCGTAGCCGTCGTACTGCTTTTTCAGGATGATGTTGACCACACCGGCAATCGCATCCGAGCCGTAGATGGCGGACGCGCCGCCGCTCAGGATTTCAATGCGCTCCACCACGCTCGACGGGATATTGGCCAGGTTGGTGAAGTTGACGGCGCCATCGTAGGCGATCGGGAAATCCGCCATGCGGCGGCCGTTGAGCAGCACCAGCGTGTGGTTCGGGCCCAGGCCGCGCAGGCTGATGGCGTTGGCGGACGGCGTAAACGTGTTGCCGTAATCGGCGCCCTGGGTAAAACCGCTGTTCTGCGACTGGTTCGACAGAGCATCGAACACATTGGTAAAGCCCTGCTTGGTCAGATCGGCTGCCGTGATCACGGTAACGGCCGACGGCCCTTCCAGGCTGGCGCGCGGAATGCGCGAGCCGGTCACCACCACGGCGGTGGGCGCCGGTGCAGCGGCGGAAGTCTGGGGCGACGACGGGTCCTGGCTCTGCGCCAGGGCCAGCGACGGGCCGGCCACGCTGCACAGCAGCGCAATGGCGCCCGCTGCCAGCGGCGTCAATTCGAATCGTGTTGTCATTGAGTTATCCGGTGAGCAAAAAGGGCGCAACTTTACCAAAATTTACTTCATCGGTGAAATACCGTTTCCGCACAAGCTTATGCATTATTTTGGTGCATCGACTCCGGCAGCCTGGCGCCCCACGGTGGCGGCTCACCGATCGGGTGCACCTTTGCGCCACATCGTGGCCGTTCACGCCAGCGCTGCTATGGTTTTTGCTCGCGCACCGACCGGCCCGACCGCCATGACGACCTCCTTCCACGACGATTTTTCCCGACTCGGCCTCGCGCCCGGCGACGTCGTGCTGGCCCGCGCCGCCTACCGCGCCATCGGCAAGCCCGGCGCCGGCGGCGGCGACTTCCTGGCCGCGCTGCTGGACTTCCTGGGCGACCAGGGCACGGTGGCCTGCCTGGCATTCACCAGGGGCGGCTTCCGCTGGCAGGCGTCGCGCCTGGAACCGTACACCTTGACCACCCCCTCGTACGCAGGTGCGCTACCCAACGCCATGATCGCCCACCCGCGCGCCCGGCGCAGCCGTCACCCCCAGTGCTCGTTCGTGGCCATCGGCCGCCATGCCGGGGACATCACGGCCGGCCACGGCCCGGACGACGGCGCCTACGAGCCAATGCGCAAGCTCATCGCCTTGAACGCGAAGATGCTGGTGGCCGGCTGCGTGGCCAGCAATCCCGGTTTCACCACCACCCACCTGGCCGAGGTGGACCTGGGGCTGCACCGGCGCCGCATCGGCCGCTGGCTGTACGTGAGCCGCTACCTGGACCAGCAAGGCCGGGTGCGCATTTTTCACCGGCGCGATCCCGGCTGCTGTTCCAACTCGTACTGGAAGTTTTACGCCGAGTATGTGCGCCACGGCATACTGACCGCCGGCACGGTAGGCAACGCCTACGCGATCTGCGCGCCGGCTGCCCCGTGCTACGCCATCGAACGCGCCATCCTGGCCCGCGACAGCCGCTTCAACCTGTGCGGTTCGCCCGACTGCCTCACCTGCAACGCGCTGCGCTGGGACCGCATCCACCGCTGGCCCGCGTGGCTCGCGCAGCGGGCGCTGCGCGCGCTCCGCTCGTCCCGCCCCCCGTCCCCCTGACCGCCGGAGGCCCTATCGAACCCGCATTCGACATCCGCGTGCCCGCCGCCTGCCGCCAGCCCGCGCTCTGGGTCCTGCAGTGGATCTTCCGGCAGGTGCTGGGCCTGGCCGCCACGTTTGCAGAGCACGATGGCGCCCACTTCGCGCTGCGCTGCCAGGGCCGCGTGCTCACGCTGGACAACGATTTTTTCCGCCGCCACCTGCCCGTGTGGCGCCAGGCCGGCACCGTGCTGATCGACCCGCCCCGCGACTGGACCGATGTGCGCACCACCTTGCAGGCGCAACTGCTGTCCGCATCGCTGCCCGTGCTGTGGGGCCAGCCGGGATTGACGCGCACGGCGCAGGGCGATGCCCGCCTGCACCTCGACGTGGTGGGGTCGATCTTCTTCATGCTGTCGCGCTACGAGGAAGTGGTCCGATCCGACCGCGACCAGTACGGCCGTTTTCCCGCCGCCGCAGCGCTGGCCGTGCAGCGCGGCTTCCTGCAGCGCCCCATCGTGGACGAGTACATCGAAGTGCTGTGGGCGGCCATGCTGGCCGTGTGGCCCGGTCTCACGCGCACCGCCCGCGCGGGCGTCATGCGCGTGAGCTGCGACGTCGACGAACCGTACGAACGCTGGATCCGCAACCCGTGGCTGCTGGCGCAGGGCGTGGCCGGCGCACTGGCCCGCCAGCGCTCGACGGCCGGCGCCGCCCGCCGCGTGCACAACGCCTGGGCCAGCCGCCGGGGCGACTACCGGTTCGACCCGCACTGGACCTTTCCCTGGTATCTGGACCGGCTGGAAGCGCACGGCTGCACGGGCGCGTTCTATTTTATTCCCACGCCGGGACGCACGCGCTACGACTGCGCCTACCGGCTGGAGGAACCGCGCATGCAGGCGCTGCTGCTGGAAATTTCCGCGCGCGGCCACGAGATCGGCATGCATGGCAGCTTCCATACTTTCCGCGACGGCGCCCTGGTCGCGCGCGAGCGGCAGCACCTGATCGCCGCCTGCCGCCGCGCCGGCGCCAGCGACCGCGTGGGCGGCAACCGCCAGCACTACCTGCGCTGGGATGCGCTGCAGACGGCCGACCACCTGGACCGGGCGGGTTTTGACTACGATACGACCGGGGGTTTTCCGTACGATCCCGGTTTCCGCTACGGCACGGCGCGCGAATTCCCGATGTGGAGCTGGAGCACGCAAGCGCCGTTGCGGCTGCGCCAGCGGCCGTTGACGGTCATGGAAAACGCGGTGATGCCGGAACCGGGAGACCGCCCCGGCGACAAGCCGGCGGAGCCGCCGCTGGCTGCGCTGGCGCGCCTGAAACACACCGCGCTGCGCTACGGCGATTTCAATTTGCTGTGGCATAACTCGCGGTTCACGCAACCGGGCGACGCCACGCTGTTTTGCCAGATCCTGGCGGCGTGACCGGGCGACGCGTGCCGTCACCGGCAAGGTCACGGCAGCGGCAGCGAACATGACCGCGTAACGTAAAAGCGCCACCCGAGGGTGGCGCGTACGTCAGGCTGCCCTGTTCAGACCGTCAGGCCACGTGCGCCTGCCGGTGCAGCGTGATGGTGGCCGTCGGTTGATCGAACGCGGCCAGCAGCGCCGCCTCCTTCTCCTTGGCGGCCGTCAGGTGCCGTTCCTTCACGTGGCCATAGCCGCGGATATCTTCCGGTATGCTGGCAATGGCCACCGCCTGCGGCAGGTTGGCAACGGACAACTTGGGCAGCAGCGCCAGCACCGTCGCGCGGTAGTCGGCGATCAGCGCCCGTTCCATCTTGCGCTCGGCCGTGTGACCGAAAACGTCGAACGCCGTGCCGCGCACGCCCTTGAATTTGGCCAGCACGCCAAACGCCTTCATCATCCACGGACCGTACTCTTTCTTGATCAGCTGGCCGCTGGCGTCATGCCTGGCCAGCATCGGCGGCGCCAGGTGGAACTTGAGCTTGATGTCGCCCTCGAACATGGCGGCGATTTTCTGCTGGAACGCACCGTCCGTGTACAGGCGCGCCACCTCGTACTCGTCCTTGTACGCCATCAGCTTGTAGTAGTAGCGGGCCACGGCCTCGGCCATGCGCGTGCCCTTGCCCAGCTGCGACTCGGCCGCGCGCACCTGGTCCACCAGCGCCACGTACTGCTGCGCGTAGGCCGCGTTCTGGTAGGCGGTCAGCAGTTCCACGCGCTTGCCGACGATCTCGTCCAGGCTCTGGTTGCGCTTGAACTCGATCACCTTCGATGGCGCGGTCAGGCGCGTGACCGACGCCAGGTCGTGCGCGGCAGTGCGGCCCCAGGTAAAGGCCGCCTGATTGAAGGCGACCGACACGGCATTGAGTTCGATGGCGCGCACGATGGACGCTTCGGACAGCGGTACATGGCCCTTCTGGAACGCATAACCGAGCATGAACATATTGGTGGCAATCGAGTCGCCCATCAGCGCCGTGGCGATGTGGCCGGCGTCGACGAAATCGGTCATGTCGGCGCCGCAGGCACGCACGATTTCGCTGCGCGAGCTGGCGTCCGGGAACTGCCAGTCCGGGTTTTTCACGAACGCCGCCGTCGACGAACCGGTGCTGTTGATCATGGCGTGCGTGCGGCCGTCGCCCATGCGCGACAGGGCGTCGCGGCTGGCCGTGACGATCAGGTCGCAACCGATCACCAGGTCGGCGCTGCCCGTGCCCACGCGCGTGGAGTGCAGGTCGGCTTGCCGGTCGGCCAGGCGCACGTGCGACATCACGGGGCCGCCCTTTTGCGCCAGGCCGCTCATGTCGAGCACAATGGCGCCCTTGCCTTCCACGTGCGCGGCCACGGCCAGGATCTGGCCGACGGTGACGACACCGGTGCCGCCGATGCCGGTGATCAGGATGCCGTACGGCTGCGCGGTCGAAGGCAGCACCGGCGTGGGCAGCACGGCAGGCGGTGTGGCGTTACCTGCCGCATCCTTGGCGGCCGCAGCCTTCTTCGGCTTTTTCAGCGCGCCGCCTTCCACCGTCACAAAGCTCGGGCAGAAACCGGTGGTGCACGAAAAGTCCTTGTTGCACGACGACTGGTTGATCTGGCGCTTGCGCCCCAGGTCCGTCTCGAGCGGCTCCACCGACAGGCAGTTGGACTGCACCGAACAGTCGCCGCAGCCTTCGCACACGGCCTCGTTGATCACGGCGCGCTTGGCCGGATCGGGATACTCGTTGCGTTTGCGGCGGCGGCGTTTTTCGGACGCGCAGGTCTGGTCGTAAATCATGGCGGACACGCCCGGATGGTCGCGCAGCTCGCGCTGCACGTCCATCAGTTCCGACCGGTGGCGCACGGTCACGCCCTCGGCCCATTTGTAGTCGTGCGGGTACTTGTCCGGCTCGTCGGTGACGACGATGATGGGCGACACGCCTTCAGCCGCGATCTGGCGCGAGATCATGCCCGGGTCGAGCGGTCCGTCGAACGACTGGCCGCCCGTCATGGCCACCGCGTCGTTGAACAGGATTTTATACGTGATGTTCACTTTGGCGGCAACCGCGGCGCGGATGGCCAGGATGCCGGAGTGGAAATACGTGCCGTCGCCGAGGTTGGTGAACACGTGTTTTTCGTTGGTGAACGGCGCCTGCCCCACCCACGTGACGCCCTCGGCGCCCATGTGGGTAAACGTGGACGTTTCGCGGTCCATCCACAGCACCATGTAGTGGCAGCCGATGCCGGCCAGCGCGCGCGAGCCTTCCGGCACCTTGGTCGAACTGTTGTGCGGGCAGCCGGAGCAGAAGAACGGCGTGCGGTCGGTCTGCGGATTCGATTTCACGGGCAGGGATGTGAGCGCCAGCTCTTTCGCTTCCAAAAAGGCGATGCGCTGCTTGACGCGTTCGGCCACCGGGTGGCCGTCGCAGTAATGGGCGATGCGCGAGGCGATGGCGCGGGCGATCTGCGCGGGATTGAGTTCGTACGTGGCCGGCAGCAGCCAGTCGCCGTGGCCGGTCTTGCCCTTGTTGCTCCACTCGCCCGTGTCGTCGAACTTGCCCACCACGCGCGGGCGCTGGCCGTCGGGCAGGTTGTACAGTTCTTCCTTCAGTGCGTATTCGAGGATTTGCCGCTTTTCCTCGACCACCAGGATTTCGTCCAGGCCCTTGGCAAATTCGTGCACGCCGTCCGCTTCCAGCGGCCAGGTCATGCCGATTTTATACAGGCGGATGCCGATGTCGGCGGCAGCCTGCTCGTCGATGCCGAGGTCGGCCAGCGCCTGGCGCGTATCGAGGTACGACTTGCCGGCTGTAATGATGCCGATCTTGGGCTTGGGGCTGTCCCAGACGATCTTATTGAGTTTGTTGGCGCGGCCGTACGCCAGCGCCGCGTACCACTTGTAGGTGTTCATCCGCACTTCCATGTCGAGCACGGTATCGGGCCAGCGGATGTTGAGGCCCCCGGCCGGCAGCTCGAAATCGGTAGGCAGTGCGATTTTGACGCGATCGGGATCGAAATCGACCACGGCGCCCGATTCGATGATGTCGGTCACGCATTTCATCGACACCCACAGCCCTGTGTAGCGGCTCATGGCCCACGCGTGCAGGCCGTAGTCGATGTATTCCTGCACCGACGCCGGATACAGCACCGGGATGCCGCAGGCGTTGAGGATGTGGTCGGACTGGTGGGCGGTGGACGACGACTTGGCCGCGTGGTCGTCGCCGGCCAGCACCAGCACGCCGCCGTGTTTGGCGGAGCCGGCATTGTTGGCATGCTTGAAGACGTCGCCGCAGCGGTCGACGCCGGGGCCCTTGCCGTACCACATAGAGAACACGCCGTCGTACTTGGCGTCCTGGAACAGGTTGGTTTGCTGGGTGCCCCACACCGCCGTGGCGGCCAGGTCTTCGTTCATGCCGGGGTGGAACTTGACGTGGTGGGCGTCCAGGTATTTTTTGGCCTTCATGGCCGTCATGTCGACGCTGGTGACGGGCGAGCCGCGGTAGCCGGTGATGTAGCCGGCCGTATTGAGGCCGGCCTGCAAGTCGCGTTCGCGCTGCAGCATGGGCAGGCGGATCAGCGCCTGGGTGCCGGTCATGAAGGCGCGACCGCGTTCCAGCGTCCATTTGTCGTCAAGCGAAAATTCCGCCGCTGGCGCTGCCGCCATGGCCGGATCCAGCAGCAAACCCTTGTGAGGTGCATTCATTTTTTGTCTCCACTATTCTTGCAGTGCGCGCCTCGTGAGCGCGCACGGAATGTGTTTCTTGCCGGCGCCCCCGTCTGTGGGGGGCTGCTGGCTTTCGCCCGGGCGGG
>JBEVMD010000467.1:0-4565 GCA_040508835.1 Duganella sp.
CTGGCCAGCTGCGGCAATTGCGCGCCGACGTATTCGAGGAAAGTGTTTTCGAGGTAAAGGAGCGCATCGCCGCCGCGTGGGCGTGCCAGGACGAGCAGCCAGCGATGCCGGCCTTCCTGCAGGAAGTGGCCGAGCTGCTGGCGCAGTGGGCCGGCTTCCGTCCGCGCAGTGCGAACATTGCCTGGGTGGACGTGTATCCGGCACCGCCAGCGAGCAAGGCGCCGCAGCAAGCCACGCTGCCCATGGCGGCGCCAGCCGTGACGCCTGACCCCGATGCGCCCGCCGATGAACTGCCTATCCTGAACAGTTTTTTCTATCACGACCTGAGCCAGGCGGCCGCCACGCTGGCGCAGCCCGATGCGTTGCCCAATCCGCTGGCGTGCTACCTGTCCGGCGCGCCGGTGGCCAAGCTCGACCTCGAAACTGCCGAAGGCGAGCGCGATATCCACGCCACGCTCGACCCGCTGCTGACCAATGCCGGCCGCTGGCCCACGGAACCGGTGCTGCTGCAATCGCTGATGCAGCAGTACGCGCTCAACAAGATGCGCGCGCTGCAGCCGGGCGAGATCCTGTCGGTCAACGGTCCGCCCGGCACCGGCAAGACCACGCTGGTCAAGGACCTGATTGCCGACATCATCATCGAGCGCGCGGCCGTGCTGGCCACGCTGGACAAGGCGCGCGACGGGCTGGGCCCCAACGTGACCATCGGCTTCGGCAGCGAGAGCCTGACGTTGCCGTCGCTGATCCCGGCGCTGACCGGCGCTGAAATCCTGGTCGCCTCGTCCAACAACGGCGCGGTGGAAAATCTTTCGCTGGAGCTGCCGCAGCTGAAGGAGATTGCAGCCGATTATCGTGACACGCTGCGCCACTTCGGCGAGGTGGCCACCAAATATGCAGGCGCGCAGGCCGGCACCTGGCAGCAGCCGAAGCAGCCCGTATGGGGCCTGGTGGCCGCCGCGCTGGGCAAATCGAAAAACCGCCAGCGCTTCCAGCAAGTGTTTAACTATACCGGCAAGACGCCGACCGACCGCCAGGGCCGCTTCGTGGCCAACAGGGACGTCGACATGGCGGCCTGGGAAGCCGAGGGCGCCATGAGTTACTGGCGCTTCATCAAGGAACGCAAGACCGACGTGGCGTCGTTCGACCAGGCCAAACGGCGCTTCGTTGCCGCGCGCGCCGGTTACGCGCAGTACCAGGCCAGCCAGGTGGCGCTGCGCAGGCAATGGCTGGCCTTTGTGGACGCCTGGCAGGCCGCGCGCGCGGCGCTGGGACTGCATGCCGAGGTGGCGCCGGAGCTGGCTCCCATGATTGCCGAGCTCGACGACTGCATCGGGCGCCTGGGCCGCCGGCTGGCGCAGGTCGAACTGACGCTGTGGCCGTCCATGCTGCGCTGGCTGATGCGGTGGTTCAGCCGGCGCAAGTTCCAGGACTGGCTCGAGGCCCGTTCGGCGGTCTTGCGCGCCGCCGGCCTGCGCGACGAGCTCGACATTGTGCGCAAGCTGCAGCAGAAAACCGGTCAGCTCCGGTTGTGGGACGGCGCCACGCTCGACAGCCACCGCAACCAGGAAGCCGCGCTGTGGCAAGGCGAGCAGTTCAACCGGCTGCGCAACGAGCTGTTTGCCGCAGCGATGGCGCTGCACCAGGCGTTCGTGATCGAAGCGGCGACAGCGGAGGTCGGCATGGCGCTGGGCAAGGTGGTGTCGCGGCGCATCAGCGACGGTTCGCCCTTGCCGGCCTGGCAGTGGCTGTTCATGCTCACGCCAGTAGTGTCGAGCACGTTCGCTTCGGTGCGCAGCCAGTTCCGTGGCGTGGGCGAGGGCAGCTTCGGCTGGCTGATCGTCGACGAAGCGGGACAGGCCGTGCCGCAGGCGGCCGTGGGCGCCTTGCTGCGTGCGCAGCGCGCGGTGGTGGTGGGCGACCCGTTGCAGATCGAGCCCGTGGTGGGCGTGCCGGTCCGGCTGCTGAACCAGCTGGGGCAGCTGTGGCTGGGCGATCAGGCCGAGGCGTATGGCGTGCATCGGCAGTCGGTGCAGACGCTGGCAGACCGGGCCCATCGCTACGGCGTGCGCCATCCCCATCGCCCGCAGGAATTCATCGGCATTCCGCTGGTGATGCACCGCCGCTGCGACAACCCGATGTTCGACATCGCCAACAAGATCGCCTACCGCGAACGCATGCGCCACGCCAAGGACGGCGCGATGGCGCCGCACCCGGTGCTGGGCATGAGCGCCTGGTGGGACGTCAAGGGCCGCTGCGCCGACAGCAAGTACGTGGTCGCGCAAGGGGAGCTGGTGCTGGAACGGCTGGTGGCCCTGTACCTGGGCGAGGTGGCGCAAGGCCGCGACGCCTTGCCGCACATGTATGTGATCACGCCATTTCGCGAGGTCAAGACCGGCCTGACGCAGTTGCTGCTGGACGCCAGCGCATGGACGCAACAGCTGGCCCGGCAAGGCGCCGCCGCCGGCGTGGCGCTGCCTGCCAACCTGGCGGCGCTGCGCACAGCGATCGGCACCGTGCACACGTTCCAGGGCAAGGAAGCGGACATCGTGTTTTTCGTGCTGGGATGCGACGAGGACCGGGGCGGCGCCATGGCCTGGGCGTCCGGCAGCGCCAATTTGCTCAACGTGGCCGTCACGCGCGCCAAAAAGCATTGCTACATCGTGGGTGACCAGGCGCTGTGGGGTACGCTGGACTTCTTCAAGGTCGCCGTGCAGGAATATGCACGGCTGCCCGGCAGGGCTGAAAACCTGCCGGGATAGCTTGTTAAACCAGCGGCAGCGCCGTGGTGTCCTTGATGCGTTGCAGGGCAAAGCTGGATTTGACGTCCAGCACGGCCGGGTGGCGCAGCAGGGTGGCCATCATGAAGCGCGAGAAGTGTTCCATGTCTTCCACGTGCACGCGCAGCAGGTAGTCCATTTCGCCGGTCATGGCGTAGCACGCCACCACTTCCGGCCACTGCGCCACCGAGTCGGCAAAGTCGGCGCGCGGCGACGGCGGCGCGTTGGGGGCGCCCAGGGCGCGCGCGTTGCTGTGGGCGGCGGCGTCGCTGTGCTTTTCCAGCCGCACGTTCACGTAGGCCAGCAGGCCCAGGCCGATCTTGTCGGGGTCGAGCAGGGCCACGTACTGGCGGATCACGCCGGCTTCTTCGAGGCGCTTGATACGGCGCAGGCACGGGGAGGGCGACAAGGCCACCATCTCGGCTACGTCCTGGTTGGACAGCCGGCCATCGGCTTGCAAGATGGACAGAATCTTGCGGTCGGTTTTGTCGAGCGCAACTTTGGTCATAAATACCTCAATAAATCACGGATAAGGCAATATTATTGCGCAAATTTGCGTGGCTTGGGAATGGTTTGCAATTAAATGCCGGGGACACGGGTCTATACTTGGCATAAATATGCAGTTAAAACCAGGAGGAGACATAATGCAATTCCAGCCATGGGACAACCCGATGGGCACCGACGGTTTCGAATTCGCCGAGTACGCCGCACCCGACCCGGTCGCCCTGGGCGCCCTGTTCGAGCGCATGGGCTTTACGGCCATCGCCCGCCACCGCCACAAAAACGTCACCCTGTACCGCCAGGGCGACATCAATTTTCTGATCAACGCCGAGCAGGATTCGTTTGCCCAGCGCTTCGCGCGCCAGCACGGACCGTCCGTGTGCGCGATCGCCATCCGGGTGCAGGACAGCGCCTTTGCTTACCAGCGCGCGCTGGAGCAGGGCGCCTGGGGCTTCGATAATAAAACCGGGCCGATGGAGCTCAATATTCCGGCCATCAAGGGCGTGGGCGATTCGCTGATTTACCTGGTCGATCGCTGGCGCGGCAAGAACGGCAATGAACGTGGCGCCATCGGCGACATCAGCATCTACGACGTCGATTTCGTCGCCATTCCCGGCGCCGAACCGAACCCCGTGGGCCATGGCCTCACGTATATCGACCATCTCACCAACAACGTCCACCGCGGCCGCATGAAGGAGTGGGCGGACTTTTACGAGAAGATGTTCAACTTCCGCGAAGTGCGCTACTTCGATATCGAAGGCAAGCATACCGGCCTGAAATCAAAAGCCATGACGTCGCCGTGCGGCAAGGTACGGATCCCGATCAACGAATCGTCCGATGACAAATCGCAGATCGCCGAATACCTTGACGAATACCATGGCGAAGGCATCCAGCACATCGCGCTGGGCACCGACGATATCTATACGTCGATCGAAGCCATGAAGGCGGGCGGCATCGCCTTCCAGGACACCATCGAGACGTATTACGAGCTGGTCAACCGCCGCCTGCCGAACCATGGCGAACGGCTCGACGACCTGCGCCGCCTGCGCATCCTGATCGATGGTCAGAGCAACGAAACCGAGCGCGAACTGCTGCTGCAGATTTTCACGCAAAACGTGATCGGACCGATCTTCTTCGAGATCATCCAGCGCAAGGGCGACCAGGGCTTCGGCGAAGGGAACTTCCGGGCATTGTTCGAGTCGATCGAACTCGATCAGATCAAGCGCGGGGTGCTGTCCGTATAGACCCGCCCGGGCGAAAGCCGGCAGCCCCCCACAGACGGGGGCG
>JBEVMD010000310.1:0-3087 GCA_040508835.1 Duganella sp.
GGCGCCGCCCTTAATCCGGGGCTTCGACGCACTGCGCAGCCCGCAGCCGCAGCGGGGCGTCGAGCCCGTCGTTTTTTTACCCGAGGAGTGTTATGCAAACCAAACCAAACCTGCAGCTTGCAGACGTGAAAAAAATTGCCGCCGCCGCCGAAGCGGAAGCCGTTGCCAACAACTGGGCAGTGGCGATTGCCATCGTCGACGACGGCGGCCATTTGCTGTGGCTGCAGCGCCAGGACGGCGCCAATGCGCTGGCGTCGCACATCGCCCCGTCCAAGGCGCGCGTGGCCGCGCTGGGCCGGCGCGAATCGAAAATCTATGAAGACATCATCAACGGCGGCCGCACGGCCTTCCTGACGGCGCCATCGCCGCAGGCCGACGGCATGCTGGAAGGCGGCGTGCCGATTATCGTCGACGGCCACGTGGTGGGCGCGGTGGGCGTGTCGGGCGTGAAGTCGACCGAGGATGCGCAGATTGCCAGGGCGGGGATTGCGGCGGTGGTGTAACTGGACGTGAAATTGGATTCCCGCCTGCGCGGGAATGACGGCTTTGCAGTCAGTGGCGGCGATTGCTTGTTTACTGCTGGCGTACGTGCGGCGGGTTTGAAGTCGCTTGCGGAAATTTCGTCATCCCCGCGCAGGCGAGGATCCAATTTTGCCAATATTGCGGCAAATTCAACTCCCATCCTTCCTTGTCAAACGGCCGGTAACTGGTTATAATTCAAAGGTTTAGCCAATCACACCCTACCGTAGCGACTACCACTCACTCCATCATCAATCTGGCCTTCTTCCGGTACCTCGACAGTACGGGCACAACGACGGTCGTCTGACGTGGCGCAGCTACGGTAACTTTATCAGGAGTTGCCCTTGCCGCCATTTTTTTCTGGCCCCGCCGTTCCAGCCATCCTGGCCCTCGCTGACGGAACCATCTTCAAAGGTTTTTCGATCGGCGCTGCCGGTCACACCACCGGGGAAGTGGTTTTCAATACTTCCATGACCGGTTACCAGGAGATCCTTACCGATCCATCCTACAGCCGCCAGATCGTCACCCTGACGTATCCGCACATCGGCAACTACGGCATCAATGCCGAAGACGTCGAGTCCTCCAAAGTCCACGCCGCCGGTCTGATCATCCGCGACCTGCCGCTGCTGGCATCGAATTTCCGCTCCACCCAGTCGCTGTCCGATTACCTGAAGGCCGAGAACATCGTCGCCATCTCCGGTATCGATACCCGCAAGCTGACCCGCATCCTGCGCGAAAAGGGCGCGCAATCCGGCGCCATCCTGGTGGGCACGCAGGGCAACGAGCCGTCGACGTCGCAGGCGCTGGACCTGGCCCGTTCGTTCCCGGGCTTGAACGGCATGGACCTGGCCAAGGTCGTGTCGGTGCAAACCGCGTACGAATTCACCGACACCGAATGGACGCTGGGCGAGGGCTACGGCAAGCTGGCCGCCGCCGACCAGAAATTCCACGTGGTGGCGTTCGATTACGGCGTCAAGCGCAACATCCTGCGCATGCTCACCGCGCGCGGCTGCAAGGTCACCGTGGTGCCGGCGCAGACGTCGGCCGCCGACGTGCTGGCGCTGAACCCGGACGGCGTGTTCCTGTCCAACGGTCCTGGCGATCCGCAGCCGTGCGATTACGCGATTGCCGCCACGCGCGAGCTGATGGCAAAAAAAGTGCCGCTGTTCGGCATTTGCCTCGGCCACCAGATCCTGGGCCTGGCGTCGGGCGCGACCACCCTGAAAATGAAGTTCGGCCACCACGGCGCCAACCACCCGGTGCAGGACCTGGACAGCAAGCAAGTGCTGATCACGTCCCAGAACCACGGCTTTGCCGTGGACCCGGACACCCTGCCGGCCAACTGCCGCGTGACCCACGTGTCGCTGTTCGACGGTTCGCTGCAAGGTTTCGAGCGCACCGCTACGCCGGCGTTCTGCTGCCAGGGCCACCCTGAAGCATCGCCCGGCCCGACTGACGTCGCTTACCTGTTCGACCGCTTCATCGGCATGATGGAAGCTACGGAGAAGAAATAATATGCCAAAACGTTTAGACATTAAAAGTATCCTGATTATTGGCGCTGGCCCGATCATCATCGGCCAGGCCTGCGAGTTCGATTATTCCGGCGCCCAGGCCTGCAAGGCCCTGCGCGAAGAGGGTTATAAAGTCATCCTGGTCAACAGCAATCCGGCGACCATCATGACCGACCCGGAAATGGCCGACGTCACGTACATCGAGCCGATCACCTGGCAAATCGTGGAAAAAATCATCGCCAAGGAAAAGCCGGACGCGATCCTGCCGACCATGGGCGGCCAGACCGCGCTGAACTGCGCGCTGGACCTGCACCGTCACGGCATCCTCGACAAGTACAACGTGGAGCTGATCGGCGCCACGCCCGAAGCCATCGACAAGGCCGAAGACCGCTCCAAGTTCAAGGATGCGATGACCAAGATCGGCCTGGGCTCCGCCCGTTCCGGCGTCGCGCATTCGCTTGACGAAGCGTGGGCCGTGCAGCGCGACGTCGGTTTCCCGACCATCATCCGTCCATCGTTCACCATGGGCGGCAGCGGCGGCGGCATCGCGTACAACGAAGAAGAATTCGAAGCGATCTGCAAGCGCGGCCTGGAAGCGTCGCCCACCAACGAGCTGCTGATCGAAGAGTCGCTGCTGGGCTGGAAAGAGTACGAGATGGAAGTGGTGCGCGACAAGGCGGACAACTGCATCATCATCTGCTCGATCGAAAACCTGGATCCGATGGGCGTGCACACGGGCGACTCGATCACCGTGGCGCCAGCGCAGACGCTGACCGACAAGGAATACCAGATCATGCGCAACGCCTCCCTGGCGGTGCTGCGCGAGATCGGCGTGGACACGGGCGGCTCGAACGTGCAGTTCTCGATCAACCCGGCCGACGGCCGCATGATCGTCATCGAGATGAATCCGCGCGTGTCGCGGTCGTCTGCGCTTGCCTCCAAGGCGACGGGCTTCCCGATCGCGAAGGTGGCCGCCAAGCTGGCTGTGGGCTACACACTGGACGAACTGCGCAATGAGATCACCGGTGGTGCGACGCCCGCCAGCTTCGAGCCGAGC
>JBEVMD010000489.1:0-20781 GCA_040508835.1 Duganella sp.
CGCCCCCGGCTGGCGTGACGGCTTGGGGCTCAACGCCTGATGGCGGCAAATGCATAGCCGGCCGGCGTCAGCACCGCCGGCGTCAGCGGCCTGCGCCGCAGCGCCAGCATGTATGGCGCCGGCTGCGCCGGCAAGGGCAGCAGCGCCAGGTCCGCACCGGGCAGCCGCTGCGGCAAGGCCTGCAATTCGTCATCGCCCAGCGGCACGCAGCTGACGTACAGCCGGTACGACGCCCGGCCATTGCCCAGCTCCAGCACGAAGCCCCCCACCTGCGCCGTCCCGGGCGCGCCCGGCATGGCTGTCACGCGCAATTGCGCCCTGCCCTTGCGCAGGTGCAGCGCATCCCAGGTCTGCATGGGAAAGTAGCGCGGTCCCGTCTCCCGGCCCGGCGTCATGGGCGGGATCGTCACGCCGCCGCCCGGCTCCGGCAATACCACGCCCAGGCCGTGCAGCGACGCCAGCGGCGCCAGTCCGTTGTAGCGGCCGGCAATGGCAGGCGTCACCACCAGCAAATCTGCAGCCGGCCAATGACGCACGGCGTCGGCGCTGTAGGCATCCGCATCGGTACCCACGGTGAGGATCGCCAACCCCTCGTAGCGAATCAACGCCAGTCCGTGGCCCGCCAGCTCCACCCGGCCGTGCGGCAGCCTGCCCGCACCACCCGACGAGGTTTTCTCCGCTTGCACTTCCACCGCGTAACGCGGCCCGATCTGCGCCAGCACCATGCGGCACGCCAACGCCAATATCACCACCATTGCCATGGTTGCCACCATCGCGTGTCTGTTTCGCATCGTCGCCTCCGGCCCGGATGTACATCGGGCCAGTACACCACGGCGGCCAATTTATTTCCTTAAGACAACTCAAGCAGGCCCGCGATGCGCTCAAAAAGTGGGCAGCAATGATACAATCGCGCCCTTGAACTTGACAGCGTGCCCACGTGCTCACGAGGCACGGCAGCACGCCATCAGCCATTCCACCATGCTCCCTGAGAACCAGAACGCCATGCACCCAGAAATGCCGACACCCTACGAACAGGGCAATCAAAACCAGACCACCTTGTTAAGCGAATGCATCGCATTCTATGAAGCGCTGGCGCAACGCTTCCCGCAAGTGCTGCGGTTTGAACAGATCGGCGTCTCCGATGGCGGCATCCCCGTGCATGCGGGCGTGGTCAGCGCGGACGGCGTGTTCGACCGTCACCTGATCAAGGCGCAAGGCCGCGCCGTGTTCTTCAACAACAACGGCATCCACCCGGGCGAGCCGGAAGGCGTGGACGCCTGCATGGCCATGGTGCGCGACCTGTGCTTCGATCCGGCCAGGCTGGCCGCGCTGGGCACCACCGTGCTGCTGTTCGTGCCGCTGTATAACGTCGACGGCGCGCTCAACCGTTCCAACACGTCGCGCGTGAACCAGGACGGTCCGGAACAGTTCGGCTTCCGCGGCAACAGCCGCCACCTGGACCTCAATCGCGACTTCATCAAGTGCGACACCTTGAACGCCCAGCTGTTCAACCAGCTGGTGGCGAGCTGGGACCCGGACGTGATGGTGGACACCCACACGTCCAACGGCGCCGACTACCCGTACACGATGACGCTGATCCACACCCAGGCCGACAAGCTCGGCTACGGACTGGGCCCGTTCCTGCGCGACACCATGCTGCCGCATATCTACCGCGAAATGGACGCTGCGGGCTGGCCCACCTGCCCGTACGTGAACCCGGTGCAGGACACGCCCGACGACGGCATTGCGGAATTCCTGGAAGTGCCGCGCTTTTCCACCGGCTTTGCCGCCCTGCACCACGTGATCGGTTTCATGCCCGAAACGCACATGCTCAAGCCGTTCAAGGACCGCTACGATTCCATGCGCGCGCTGCTGGACGTGACGCTGGCGTTCACGGTCGCCCACGCCGACCGGATCCGCGCGCTGCGTCTTGATGCCCGCGAGCAGGCGGCCAACGCCAGCGAGTGGACCGTCAACTGGAAACTGGACGACAGCAATCCGTCCACGTTCCGCTTCAAGGGCTACGCGGCCAAACGCACGGCTAGCCTGCTGGGCGACTACCTGCGCCTGTCGTACGACCGCAGCGCGCCGTGGGAAAAGGACATCGCGTACTACAACAGCTTTGTGCCGGCCGCCACCGTGCGCGCGCCCAAGGGCTACATCGTGCCGCAGGCGTGGCGCGAAGCGGTCGAGCGCCTGAAGTGGAACGGCGTGCAGATGGCGCCGTTCGACGAAGCCGTGACCATCGAGGCGCAGTACTACCATATCGCGTCCGTCACCTCGCGCCCCAACGCGTACGAGGGCCATCTGTACCACGACCACGTGGAGCTCGAGGCGCGCACCGGCACGTTCACCGTGCAGGCGGGCGACTGGTTCATCCCGCTCAAGCAGCCCAACGCGCGCTACGCGGTGGAAACGCTGGAGCCGCAGGGCCACGATTCGTTCTTCCGCTGGGGCTTCTTCAACAGCGTGCTGGAAAAGAAGGAAGCGTATTCCGATTACGTGTTCGAAGACCTGGCCATGGACATGCTGGCCACCGAACCGGCACTGCAAGCGCAGTTCGATGCATGGAAGGCGGCCAATCCGGCGCTGCTGTCGCAACAGGACAAGGTACTGGGCTTTATCTTTGAACACGGCCAGCGCCACGCGGAGCCGGAATGGCGCCGCTACCCGGTCTTGTCCGTGTTCTAAGCCGCCGTCCGGCCGACACCTGAGTTCTCCATGCACGCCGGGGCGATCCCCCCGCGTGCATCTTTCGTTGCTTGTTTCGCTGCCCACAAGGTCACCGCATGCACTACGCACTCAACCTGCGCACGTTCTTTTATAGCCATTATTTTTACCTGGGGCTGCGCTTTGCCGCCGGCCTGGTCGGCATCACCGCCATCTCTTTGCAGTTCACCAATATGGCTACCGCCATGACGATCTGCATCGGCGCCCTGTGCACGGCGCTGATGGACATGCCGAGCCCGCTGCGCCACAAGTTCAACGAGATGAGCGCGTCGGTGATCCTGTGCAGCGCCGTCACCCTGCTGATCAGCCTGTGCGCGCCGCTGCACTGGCTGTTGATGACCATGCTGGTGCTGATCAGCTTTATGGCCTGCATGATGGTCGTGTACGGCAAAAAGTCGATGCCGCTGCAACTGGCCACGCTGTTCATCATGACCATGTCGATGGAACACTCGATGACGGTGGCGCAATCGTTCATCCACACGGCATGGTTCACGCTGGGCGCGGTGGCGTATCTGGCATATGCGATGGCGATATCCTGGGTGCTGCGCCACCGCATCAAGCAGCAGGTGCTGGCCGAGGCGCTGTTCGAGCTGGCCCGCTACATCGACATCAAGGCCGACTTTTACGACAACCGTTTCAATCTCAACGAGCAGTTCAACAAGCTGATCCGCCAGCAAAGCGTGCTGGCCGACCGCCAGCAGGCGTCGCGCGACCTGATCCTGCGCGCCCACCTCAATACCAAGGATGCCATCGTGGTGCAGGTGCACGTGTGCATGCTGGACTTGTACGAACTGATCCTGTCCACCCACACCGATTACGCCCAGCTGCGCCTGCACCTGGCCGATTCGCCGGTCATGAAAACCCTGCACGACCTCGCCTACAAGTGCGCGCGCGACATCGAATCGGTGGCGTACGACGTCACCCGCAAAAAAGAGTCGTATCCGGAAATTACCTACGGCCCCGAGCTCGACGCCATCGAGGCGGAACTGGCAGCGCTGCAAACCCGCATCGACGCCGGCAAGCCCCAACACGAGGCGCTGGCCGTGCTGCGCGCCCAGCGCAACAAGATCCGCGCCATCATCAAGATGATCGGCGAACTGCACCAGGCCAGCCAGAAGGCGTACTCGACCACGCCGTTCTGGGTGGACGCCGACATGGGCCCGTTCCTGTCCCAGCAAAAATACGAATTCCGCATGATCCTGTCGCACCTGCGGCTCGATTCGCCGATCTTCCGCTTTTCGCTGCGCGTGGCGATGGCCATTTCCGTGGGCCTGGCCGTGGCTGCCCTGCTGCCCTACGCGGCGCACAGCTACTGGATCGTGCTGACCATCGTCATCATCCTCAAGCCCAGCTTCAGCATGACCAAGCAGCGCCGCACCGACCGCATCATCGGCACCATCATCGGCTGCGTGATCGCGGCCGTGGTGATTCATTACGTCAACCACATGTCCGTCATCCTCGGCATGCTGATCCTGGCCACGGTGGCCACGCCCACCTTTATTTATTTGCGCTACCGGTACGCGGCGATTGCCGTATCGATCATGATCCTGCTGCAAATGCATTTGATGACGCCCGGGAACGACGACCTGATCATGGAACGGCTGGTCGACACCTTCATTGGCGCAGCCGTCGCCACCGCGTTCAGCTTTGTGCTGGCCAACTGGGAATACCAGTCGGTGCCGCGGCTGGTGCGCGAGGTGCTGGCCGTGAACCTGCGTTATATGCAGGCCAGCTTCGACCTGCTGCAGGGCAAGGGCAAGGACGATTTCGCGTACCGCATCGAACGCAAGCGCCTGATGGACAGCCTGGCCGCGCTGAGCTCGGCGCTGGTGCGGATGCTGGACGAACCGTCGAGCAAGCGGCGCGCGGTGGAAGATATCAATCTGTTCATCGTCCAGAACTATTTATTGGTGGCGCACGTGGCCGCGCTGCGCGCCATCCTGCGCCGCCACGTGGCCGAGCTGCCGACGGAACCGGTCAATGCCATGCTCGGCATCAGCCACGACCAGGTGGTGGGCATCTTTGCCCATGCGCTCGATCCGCAAATTCCACATATTTCCGTGCCTGTGAACGAAACGCCACAGCCGGTGGCGTGGTCGGGATGGCCGCTGGTCCAGCGCCGGATCCGTTTATTGCAGGCCGATGCCGTCAAAATTATCGGTTACAGCCAGGCCGTGCTGCGTAACGTTGCCTGACTAATAAAGTTACACGGCTTTATCACGAATTTGAATAACATACCGTGCGGCAACAGTATAGTGTTATACGTTTTGCGTATCGCATGCATCACAAATTGAAAGTATATTTATTTCTGGGAGGGGCGCATACTTCATCACATCAAACAGACATCTTCAAGGAGCTTCACATGAACACCACGATCTTCAACTACCACACCACCAACGCTAACTTCGCTCACGATGTTGCTAACGCCGTGCGTCAGTTGTTCGTGTCGATGTTCGCCAAGAAGCCAGCTGGCGTCGCCACCGACATGGTTGCCGAGCGTAGCGCCGAAGAGACCATCTGGTGGCTGAGCAGCACCGCCAGCGAAACCCCGGCCCGCGCTTGAGCCTGTCGAAACCTGTTTGAACTAACGCCCACGGAGAAACCATTATGCTGACCATCATCGAAAACCTGCCAGTTGCTGTTGCCCTGACCACCGTTGCCCTGCGCCTGTACCTCGGCGCCAAGCCAACCGACTCGAAATAAGTCGTACCCGTCAAAATGGCAAATAGCCCCGGCCGCGCAAGCGACCGGGGCTTTTTTACGTCCGGACCGATTTTTCAGGCCTGATTTAAACGGGAATGACGCATGCCGTACAGGAAATACGTGATGACGGCAGCCGACATCCAGATCGCAAAGATGGTATAGGTGGTCAGCGACAGGCCGAACATCAGGTACAGGCAGGCGCTGATGCTCAGGCCCGGCACCACGTACGGACCGAACGGCACGCGGAAACCGGCGGTCGGGTTATCGCGCTGCTTGTGGCGCAATACCGGCACGGCCAGCGACACCACGATGAATGCCGTCAGCGTGCCCATGCTGACCATGTCCCACAGGAAGGTCGCGTCGACAAAACCGGCCACCAGGCCCACGACCAGGCACACGATCAGCGTGTTTTGCACCGGCGACGCCGTGCGCGGGTTGACCTTCTGGAACGACTTGGAAATCAGGCCATCCTTCGAGATCGCGTACAGGATGCGGGTCTGGCCATAAATCGTCACCAGCGTCACGCTGAACACGGAAATCACGGCGCCGGCCGCCAGCACCAGTGCGGGCCAGGTCTTGCCCGTGACGTTTTGCAGGATCACGGCCAGGCCAGCTTCTTGGCCGGCGAACTTCGACGCCGGCTGCGCGCCCATGGCGGCGAACGCCACCAGCATATAAAACACGGTCACGATTGCCAGTGCCGACAAAATGCCGACCGGCACGTTGCGGGTGGGGTTGCGCACTTCCTCGCCGGCAGTGGCCACCGTGTCGAGACCGATAAACGAGAAGAACACGGTGGCCGCGGCCGCCGTCACGCCGGCCATGCCGGTGTAATGGACGCCGTTGTCGGGGCTGAAGAACGGGTGGAAATTGTTGATGTCGAAACCCGAAAACGCAATCACGATGAAAAAGATCAGGATCGCCAGCTTGATCAGCACCATTACGGCGTTGGTGGTGGCCGATTCCTTGGTGCCGCGGATCAGCAGCACGCAGCACAAAATCACCAGCAGGATCGGCGGCAGGTTCACGTGCCCCGGATGCAGTTCGATGCCGTGGCTGGCGTTGGCCACGATCATCGGCGAGCGCAACATCTCCGGGATATGCCAGCCGAACGCATTGTTGAGGAAATTATTCAGGTAGTCGGACCAGCCGATGGCGGTAGCGCTGGCAGCGAGGCCGTACTCCAGCAACAGGCAGGCGGCCATGATAAAGGCCAGGAATTCGCCCACGGTCGCATATGCAAACGAGTACGACGAACCGGCCGCGGGGATGCGAAACGACAACTCGGCGTAGCACAGCGCGGTGAGCCCCGCCGTAATGGCTGCAATCAGGAACGACAACACCACGGATGGCCCGGCCTTGGGTACGGCTTCCACCATGGTAAAGAAAATGCCGGTGCCGATGGTGGCGCCCACCCCGATCATGGTGAGGGGAAACAATCCCATCGAACGGTGCAGGCCGTTGCCGGTGGCGGCGGTTTCCGCCCGTTCCTGCTCGGCTCGGGTCGCGACCGGCTTGGTACGGGTGAGCTTTTGGACCAGCGTTTGATTCACAGTGATTCCTTGTGGGAGATATGTTCGGGCAAAAAAACTAAGCGATTATAGGCCCTTACGCCTTCCTTTAAGAAAGTTCTTGTGTGTGATCTATACAACTTAATGAATGGTTTGACAGTGTTGCCAGCCAGGCCTTTCGGGGTATGGTTACAGTTACTTACCATTGATACAGGCGTGGTATAGATCATGCTCAAGGTGCAAGCTAATCTGGGAGCCAAGTTTTATACTTAGATAATATTCAGGAGATTTTTGCATGCCGATTAAGAACATCCACTCGCATATTCCCACCGTGTCGCGCCGCATTCACCCGGCCGTAAGCGTGGCTGCCGCCCTGCTCGGTTTTGCCGCCACCCTGGCTGCGGTGCTGATCGTGCGTAACTAATTAGCCGCTCTGCCCGCACGACCCTGTAAAATTGGCGGGTCGGGATAATCAGGGGTATCCCTGACGACCAGGGTCAGCCACCGTATTCGAAGCCAGCCTGCAGACGGAATTCGTCCCCCCAAGGCTTTGGATGACTGTGGTCACACGCTATTACCGAGAACTGCTCAATTTTCTGTCGCGCGCGGTCAACAACCGCGACGCCGCTGCCGACCTGGCGCAGGAAAGCTATGCCCGCGTGCTGGCCCTGCAACATGCGGGCGAAACCATTGCCGAACCGCGCGCACTGTTGTACCGCACTGCCCGCAACCTGCTGATCGACCGTCACCGGCGCGACGCCGTGCGCGGCCACGCGGCCGATGCCGAACCGGAGTTCGACATCCTCGACACGCTGGCCGCCCCCGCCGCCAGCGAACCGGAAACCGCCGCCATGTCCGCGCAGGCGGTACAAGCCATGCTGACAGCCATCGACGCACTGCCGCTGCGCTGCCGCGAAGCGTTCATCCTGCATAAATTCGACGGCCTGCCGCAAGCGCAGGTGGCGCAGCAAATGGGCATTTCCGTCACCATGGTGGAGCGCCACATCAAGCACGCGATGCAGGCCTGCCGCCGCTGCCAGCAACACCAGGAAGGCACCGGCCCATGAACATCTTGCGTCATCCACGGCGGCAGGTTGGGTTATCGGCCGCTCGCGCGTCTACATCTCCATGCCAGTGAGCCATCCATGACCCAGCCCCCGTCATCCCCTGTTTCCAGCGACCCCGATCAGCAGGCGCTGGACTGGTTCGCGCGCCGCGAGCGCGCCTTGTCGCCCGAAGAAGAACAGCAGTTCGACGCCTGGCTGCGCGCCGATCCTGCCCACGGCGCCGCGCTGGCGCGCTGGCACGGCGACTGGGCGCGGCTCGACGCCTTGCCCGACGCCGGCATCGCGCGCCTGCGGCGCCAGCTCGCGGCCGACAAGGCGGCCATGGCATCGCCAGCGATCCCGGCATCGCCCGGACGCCGCCACTGGCTGGCGGGCCTGGCCGCTTTTGCGCCACGTGCCGCGCTGGCGACGGTCGCCGTCTCGGCGGCCGGCGGCGGGCTGCTGGCATGGCGCCGCTGGCAGCAGCAACCGCTGTACGCGGCCGACTTCCGCACCGCGCGCGGCCAGCAGCAGGACGTCACGCTGCCCGACGGCAGCGTGCTGCGGCTCGATACCGACACCCGCGTGGCCGTCGCGCTCTATCGCGAACGGCGCGAAGTACGGCTGCTGAACGGGCAGGCCGTGTTCCGCGTGCAGGGGGACGCCGCCCGTCCGTTCGACGTGCTGGCCGGCGCCGTGCGCGTGACCGTGGTCGGCACCCGCTTCTCGGTGCGCCATACGCCGGACATCGCCGGCGCCAGCGACGTGCAGGTGGCGGTGGAAGAAGGCCGGGTGCGCGTGGCCCGCGCCAGCGCCACGGCCACCGACGGCGCGCCCACCATCGAACTGGGCGCCGGCCAGCGCATTGCGGCCGACGCCGATGGACAATGCGGCGATATCAGCCAGGTAGCGGCAGCCGGCATCGCCCCGTGGCGCGACGGCCGCCTCACCTTCGACAACGCGCCGCTGGCGCAGGTGCTGGCGGAATTCGGCCGCTACGGCGGCACCGGCCTGCGGGTCACCGATCCGGCCGTCGCGGCGTTGCGCGTGACGGGCACGTTCGATCCGTACCGGCTGGAGAACTTCCGCCGCGTGCTGCCGCGCGTGCTGCCGGTGACGCTGCGCCAGAACGGCGCGGTGACCGATATCGTGGCGCGTCGCTAAAATTATTTTCGTGGCGGGGTTGGGGTTGGCGCGCACCATGCGTCTACATGAGAAGGATTCGTATTCAAACCTCTCTGGAGATCGCATGACCCGCATTCGTTTTGCCTTACAAGGTGCGCCGCTGGCGCTGGCCGTCGCCCTCGCCCTGGGCGCTGTTGCCGCCCGCGCCCATGCCCAACCCGGTCCGTCGCCATCGGCCGCCGCCACGGTGGAAATCCGCATTGCCGCGCAACCGCTGGCGCCCGCGCTGGATGCGCTGGCGCGCCAGACCCGGCTCGAGCTGATGGTGCAGCCGGCGCTGGTGGCCGGCAAAACCGCGCCCGCCGTTAACGGCCGCATGACCGCGCGCGATGCGCTGCACCTGCTGCTGGAGAACAGCGGCCTGGCCGCCGACATCGACGGCACCGTGGTCACGCTGCGGCCCGCGCGCCGCGAAGACGCCGCCGTGCAAACCCTGGCGCCGGTGTCGGTGACCGCCCAGGCCAGCCCCGTGACCGAGGGCACCGGCGCCTACACCACCGGCGCGGTCAGCATCGGCAAGGGCGAGCAGGCATTGAAGGACATTCCGCAATCGATCAGCGTCGTCACGCGCCAGCTGCTCGACGAGCAGAATCTCACCACCGTGTACGACACCCTGGCCAGCACCACGGGCGTGACCATCCAGCAAAGCCCGCAGGGCGGCAAATACATTTATTCGCGCGGCTTCGACCTGACCACCGTGCAGTACGACGGCGTGCCGCTCAACCGCGGCATGTATGGCCGCGCCAGCAATCTCAACGCGGGCACCGCCGTCTACGACCGCGTGGAAGTGCTGCGCGGCGCGGCGGGCCTGCTGCAGGGCGCGGGCAATCCGGGCGGCGCCGTCAATCTGGTGCGCAAACGGCCGCTGGCCGCCGACGCCACCGAAGTGGTGGCCAAGGCCGGATCGTGGGACAACTACGGCCTGCAGCTCGACGCCAGCCGCGTGCTCGATGCGGACGGCAGCCTGCGCGCGCGCGTGGTGGCGGACTACGAGGACAAGAAATCCTTTATCGACTACGCCAACCGCCGCAGCCCCACCCTGTTCGCCACGCTCGAATACGATGTGTCTCCACAGACCCAGGTCAACCTGGCGCTCAGCTCCGAAGAAGTCAAGGGCCGCCCGTTCCTCAACGGCCTGCCCCGCTACAGCAACGGCCAGGACCTCGATCTGCCCCGCGCCACCTTCCTGGGCGCCACGTGGAACCGCCAGGACAACAGCAACCGCGGCGCGTTTGCGGACCTGACGCACTACTTCAACGACGACTGGACCTTGAAGATCGCCACCGCGTTCGTCAAGGAGAAGAACGACATGAAGTACGCGGGCTCCGGCGTGGCGATCAATCCCGTCACCCGTCGCGGCGCGCTGCGCGCCTCGAACACCATCGCCGAGAACAAGCTGTCCGGCGTGGACGCCAACGTCACCGGCAAGTTCGACGCGCTGGGACGGCGCCACGAAGTGGTAGCTGGCGTCACCTACTCGTACGCCGAAGCGCGCACCATTTATGGGGTGAGCAGCAATTACTACACCTTCAACATCGACAGCTTCAACCCCGATTTCGCCGAGCCGTCGGAAGACTTCATCTTTGCCACCACCCGCGAAGCGCGGGTCGGCAAATCGCGCGAGATCGGCGCGTACAGCGCGGTGCGACTGCAGCTGACCGACCCGCTCAAGCTGATCGTGGGCGGCCGCGTGGGCTGGTCGCGCACCGTCTGGGACACGGTGACCACCGGCCGCGCGCCGTCGGTATCGACCACCAACCAGGGCGAACACGCGCGCCTGGCGCCGTATGCGGGACTGGTCTACGCCATCAACCCGGACTGGAATGCGTACGCCAGCTACGCCGACATCTTCGCGCCGCAATACGAACAAAAGGAATCGGGCGCTGCGCTCAAACCGCTGGTGGGCGCCAACTATGAAGCGGGCGTGAAGGGCGCGCTGCTCGGGGGCCGCATCAATACCTCGGTGGCGCTGTTCCGCGTGGTGCAGGAAAACCGCGCGCAGGAGGATTACAGCACCAGCGACACTTGCCGCAACGACTACTACTGCTACACCGATACCGGCAAGGTGCGCAGCCAAGGCCTGGACGCCGAGATCAGCGGTGAAGTCCTCAAACGCTGGAACGTCTTTGCCGGCTACACCTTCAACCAGACCAGATACCTGGAAGACGTCAACAGCGGCGGCCTGTCGTTCAACAGCTTCACGCCCAAGCACATCATGCGCCTGTGGACCACCTACCAGCCACAGGGCGCGCTGCGCGACTTCACCGTGGGCGCAGGCGTCAACAGCCAGAGTTCGAGCTACCGCACCATCGGCGCGGTGACGGCGGACATGAGCGGGCGTGCCGTGTGGAGCTCCATGCTCAAATACCAGATCAACCCGCGCTGGTCGGCCACGGTCAACTTCAACAATATGTTCGACAAGCGTTACTACAGCACCCTGTCGAGCCTTGTCAACGCCAGCTACTACGGCGATCCGCGCAACGTGATGTTCACCCTGCGCGGCGGCTTTTAACACGCCGTGATGAAGGACGGCTTTCGCCAGCAGATGGCGTGGCTGCACACGTGGTGCGGCCTGACGGCAGGCTGGCTGCTGTGCGCGATCTTCCTCACCGGGACGCTGGCCGTGTTCCGCCAGCCGATCACGCAATGGATGGAAGCGCGCCCCGTGGTCCGGCACGTGCAGACCCCGGCGGCCGGCGACCGCGCCGTCGTGCTGCGCGCGGCCGTCGCGCACCTGGCGGCCCATGCCGGCAAGGCGCGCTTCTGGCGCATCGAGCTGCCGGACGAGCATGGCGGCCCGGTGCTGCTGGTGTGGCAGGGCGGCGGCCAGGCGGCGCTCGACGCGGGCACCGGCGCCCCGCTCGCGGGCGCACAAGCCACCAGCCGCAAGACCGAGGGCGGGCGCCACTTCATGTCCTTCCACTACATGCTGCAGGCCGACACCGTCGGCTACTGGCTGGTGGGCTGGGCGTCGATGTGCATGCTGGTGGCGCTGGTGTCGGGCGTGGTGGTCCACCGCCGCATCTTCCAGGATTTTTTCACTTTCCGGCCCGGCAAGGGACAGCGCTCCTGGCTCGACGCGCATAACGTCACCGCCGTGCTGGCGCTGCCGTTTCTGTTCATGATCGTGTACACCGGGCTGGCGTTCTTCTACACCAGCTACATGCCATGGCCGCTGCAGGCCGTGTATGGACACGATGGCTACCCGCGCTACCAGTCCGAGCTCGATGGCAAGGCAGCGGCGCGCACGCCGCGCAGTGCCGCCGACAGCGGACCGGCCCGCATGCAGAATCCGGCGCCATTGGTGGCATCGGTGACATCGGTGGCATTGGTGCAGTTCGTGCCGCGTGCAGAGGCCCTGATGGACCGCCCCGCGCGCCGGGTACTGGTAGAGCAGCCGGGTCGCCCCGGCATGGTGGTGCGCGTGTTCGGCCCGGCCGACGATGCGCGCGCACAGACCATCGCCAACACGCAGTCCAGTGTGGCCTTCGATGGCGCGACCGGCGCCGTGATGGAGGTGAACACCCCGCGCATGGATGCTCCCACCACCAGCGCCGACGTCCACGAAGTGCTGAAGGCGCTGCACCTGGCGCGCTTCGGCGGCTGGCCCATGAAGTGGTTGTATTTCGTGGGCGGCTTGATGGGCACCGCGATGATGGCCACGGGGACCATCCTGTTCTGCGTCAAGCGGCGCAAGAAAAGCGCGCAGGAATTCGGCCGCGCCACGGCCGGCGTCTACCGCGTGGTGGAAGCGCTGAACGTGGCCTCGATCGCCGGCATCGCGCTTGCGTGCATCGCCTATTTCTATGCCAACCGCGTGATGCCGGCGGAGCTGCCCGGCCGTGCGCTGTGGGAAATCCGCGCGTTCCTGTGGGTGTGGCTGGCGACGCTGCTGCATGCACTGGCGCGACCGCCTGCGCGCGCGTGGATCGAACAACTGGCGGCGGCTGCGGCGCTGTGCCTCCTGCTGCCGCTGTTGAACTGGCTGACGACCGGGCAGCAGCTGGTGGGCTATGCGCTGGCAGGCGACTGGCAGCGCGCCGGCGTGGAACTGGTGGCGCTGGCGTTTGGCGTGGCGCTGGCCGTGATGGCGCGGCGCGTCTCAGCGCAGGTGACGCCATGACCGCGCGCTACCGCTGGGAAGTGGCCGGCAGGTTCCTGCTCGCGGGTGCGGGCGGCTATGTGTTGACGGCGCTGCTCACGACTGTTCTGGCGCTGGCATTGCCACGGCTGCCCGCATCGGTGTCGAGCGTGTCGCAGGCGGAAGCCGTATTGACCGCCAGCCTGCTTAGCTTTGCGTTGTACACGCTGTTCGTGCTGTGGGTGTTTGCCGTGCGCAGCGCGTGGCGCGTGTGGGGCTGGTCGGTGGCGGCGGCGGTGCTACTGTACGGGATGGTGTTGTGGTGCCGGTCGGGATAAGCCGTGCGCTGCACGGTGGAACGGTGGCGATCAGGCGCAGTTTGAAAAAAATGATACCCCAATGAATCGAAGGGAATGTTAGCCATCGACACTCCTTCGGCAACAGACATCCAGCAAAAACCAGTGTAGCGTAATTTTCGTTGTCGTCCAGCTGGGCCGACCTTTATCCCGTCCGCACCACCATCAATCCCGCCCGCAGCCCCACCCGCACGTCCGGGTTGGGGAACACCACCAGTTCCTCGGGATGCTGCACGGTGTAGACGGTGTCGCCGTCGCGGGCGATTTCTTCGCCCTGCTTCATGGCCGTGAAGTTGTGGGTCTCCTTGCCGAAGGCCATGCGGAACTGGTCGCTCAGTTTGATGATCTGGCGCGCCGTGTTGTAGATGTGCGGTTGCCGGCCCGCGTTGCGCGACGGTTCGCCGCGCAGCAGTTCACCGAGCGCCTGCGACGCATCGGCAAACTGCGCCAGGTCGTTCTGGCCCAGCGTGCCGATGCGCCCCAGTTCCACCGTGGTGCCGGCGGCGCCGTGGTGTTCGGCCGAATAATAGCTGTACGTGCCCACCGACGCCGGATTCATGATCACGGCGCCGATGCCGGCCACGCCCAGCCAGCCGATCAGCGCCTTGCGCGGTTGCTCGGCGATGATCTCGGGGACGATGGCAAACGTGGGATACACGGACGGCCGGATGGCCGTGTGCAGGTCCAGGTGCCAGCGCACCGGTCCCGCATCGCTGAAAAAATCGGCGGTGGCGGCAATCAGTTCGTCGGCGCGCGCCGCTTCCGCCGTGCCGGCCAGCGTGCCCCGCTCGGCGCGGAACATGCGATTGAGGTCGGCGTCGATGAAGCGCTTGCCGGCGCGGATGGCGCCGATATTGCCCACGCAGAGCATCAGGTTGACCGCCAGCTTGCCGGCGTCTTGCGACAGGGCGTCGAGCAGATACGCCACCATTTCGATGGGCCCCGTTTCATCACCATGCACGCCGACGGAAATCAGCACTGCGGGACGGTCGCCATGTCCCTTGATGGTGAGGATGCCGTCGGCCGGCTGCGCGACAGCGTAGCCGGCTTCACCGAAACGGCTGGCGACGGCGCTGAAATCGGCCTGCGCCAGCGCCCGCACCGCCTGCGGCAAAGCATTGGGCAAAGCATCGGGCAATGAGCCGGAGGGGTTGCGGGCGGAGGTCATACGCTTACGCCGCCAGCAGGCCGGCGCCCGCGCTGCCCGATGGACTGGACGCGGAACCGGCTTCGTTGACGGCCTCCGACAAGGCCCACACGTCGAGCATCGCCTGTTCCAGGTCGGTGGCCAGCGCATAGCCGGACAGGCCCAGCGTGTTGGCCACCAGCTCCACCGCGTCCAGCGCCGAATGGCCGCCGGTCGCATGCTGCAGCACCTTGGACAGCAGGCGTTGCTGCGTGCGGCGCAGCGCATTCTGCGCGTAGCTGCGCAGCTGTTCCTGCGAGCGGTTGGCAGCCGGCAGTTTCAGGCCGCGTTCCAGCACGTCGATGCCCACTTGCGCGCGCAGCGCCAGGCCCACCTGCAGGAAGGCCGGCAAATCCATGCCTTCCGGGCGCTGCACCGACAGCGCGGCAAACACGAACGCCGCCACCGATTCGATGGCTTCCACGGCCTTCCAGGCGTGAACGAACGGCGGCCGCAGGCCAGCCGTCAGCTCGGCGTCGGACAGGCCGTCGGCAGGCGTCAGCCCGGCCAGCGTTTCGGGCTTGGCGAACAAGGCGGTGAGTTCCTCCACGCCGGCGCGCAACTGGTCTTCCGGCACCGTCAGGGCGCCTTCGATGACGGCTTTTTGCAGCACGCGGGTGCGGCCGTCGACCTTGATCGACACGGCGCGCGGCACCTCGAGGGCGTCGGCGTCGAGGGCGGCGAAGATCGGCGCCAGGTTCAGCGCGGACCAGGCCTGGCCCCACGCCTGGATCACGTCCGTCTCGTCGACGCCATGATCGCCCGCCAGCTGGCGCAGCATCAGCGGACCGCAGCGGTTGACCGATTCGTTGGCCAGCACGGTGGCCAGGATGGCGTTGGCCAGCGGGTGCGCCAGCGCCGGACGGGTGGCAACCATCAGGTCGGGGAAGTACGGTTTCAGCACCGATTCCGCCCAGCTGTGCTGCGTGAGCGGCAGCGCCGCCAGGATGCGCTTGTAGCGATTTTTCACGTTGGCGATCACCACTGCCAGTTCAGGCGTGGTGAGGCCGCGGCCATCGGCCTTGCGGCGCGCCAGTTCGGCCACCGTCGGCAGCTGCTCCAGGTCGCGCGACAGCGCGCCCTCTTCTTCCAGGAATGCGATCAGGGCCGCATAACCATCCTGCACCGCGGCGTCGGTTTGCGCCTGCGCCTCGCGCACCAGCAACTGCGTCTGCAGCGAGTTGTCGCGCAGGACCAGGCGTTCGATATCGGCCGTCATCAGGTTCAGGGTGTGGTTACGATCCGCTTCGCTCAACTGGCCGGCGTTCATTTTCACGTCGAGCCACATCTTGACGTTCACTTCGTGGTCGGAGCAGTCCACGCCGGCCGAATTGTCGATGGCGTCGGTGAAGATGCGGCCACCGGCCAGCGCGAATTCGATGCGGCCGGCCTGGGTGGCGCCCAGGTTGCCGCCTTCGGTGACGACTTTGACGCGCAGCTGGTTGCCGTCCACGCGGATGTTGTCGTTGGCGCGGTCCTTGACCTGCGCGTGGGTTTCGGTGGACGCCTTGATGTAGGTGCCGATACCGCCGTTATAGAACAGGTCCACCGGCGCCTTCAGGATGCGGTGCATCAGCTCTTCCGGCGGCAGCGACGTCTCTTCGATGTCGAGCGCGGCGCGGATTTGCGGCGAGAGTTCGATGGTGCGCGCGGTGCGCGGGTACACGCCGCCACCGGCCGAGATCAGGGTCTTGTCGTAGTCGTCCCACGAGGAGCGCGGCAGCGCGAACATGCGCTCACGTTCGACGAACGACTGCTCCATGTCCGGGTTCGGATCGAGGAAGATGTGGCGGTGGTCGAACGCGGCGATGATCTTGAGCTTGCGCGACAACAGCGCGCCGTTGCCGAACACGTCGCCCGACATGTCGCCCACGCCCACCATGGAAGTTGGCGTGGTGTGGATGTCGTGGTCCATTTCGTAGAAGTGGCGTTGCACGGCCTCGAACGCGCCCTTGGCGGTGATGCCCATTTTCTTGTGGTCGTAGCCGTTGGAGCCGCCCGATGCAAACGCGTCCCCTAACCAGAAGCCGCGCTGCACGGCGATGCTGTTGGCGATGTCCGAGAACGTGGCCGTGCCCTTGTCGGCCGCCACCACCAGGTACGGGTCGGCGCTGTCGTAGCACACGGTGTCCGCTGGCGGCACGATGTTACCGAGCACGCGGTTGTCGGTCACTTCGAGCAGGCTGGAAATGAACAGGCGGTAGACCGCCTCGCCTTCGGCCGCGATGGTTTCGCGCACGGCGTCCTTCGGCATCTGCTTGCACACGAAACCGCCCTTGGCGCCGGCCGGCACGATCACGGCGTTTTTCACCATCTGCGCCTTGACCAGGCCCAGGACTTCGGTGCGGTAGTCCTCCATGCGGTCGGACCAGCGCAGGCCACCGCGCGCGACGGGGCCGCCGCGCAGGTGCAGGCCCTCGAAGCGGCGCGAGAACACGAAGATTTCGCGGAACGGACGCGGTTCCGGCACCAGCGACAGGCTGCTGGTGTCGAACTTGAAGATGATCTTGTCGCCCTGCTGGTTGTTCTGGAAGTAGTTGGTGCGCAGCGTGGCCACGATCAGGTCGGCCAGGGCGCCCAGCACTTCCTCGCTGTCCGCGTGGTTGATGCCTGGCAGGCGCGATTTGATGTCGGCGATTTTTTCCAGCGCCTCGGTGCGCGTGGCCTCGGCCAGCGACGGATCGAAACGGCGCAGGAACGCGTCCACCAGTTCTTTGACATACGCCGGCTGCTTGCGCAGAGTCTCGGCAATGTAGCGCACCGAGAAGCGGGTGCCGGTCTGGCGCCAGTAGCTCATGTACGCGCGCACCAGCTGCACTTCGCGCACGCTCAGGCCTCCCTCGATGACCAGGCCATTCAGGCGGCCGTCTTCGGCTTCGTTGTTGAACAGCGCGGAGAACAGTTCCTCGGCCACCGGCACCACGCCGGTCTTGGCCAGGCTGGCGGCGCTGGCCGCATCGACCGACAGGCTGGTGACGAAACGGCGCTGGCCATCCAGGCGGATCGAGTGCGACTGCTCGCGGTCGATGGCCACGCCGGCGTTATGCAGCGCAGGCAGGATGGTGGACAGCGACGGCACCCGGTCCACCGAGTACAGGCGGATGGTGGTGGCGTCGTCGCCGCCGTTTTTGCCTGCTTCCACGCGCACGTCCACGCGCGACGGATCGGTGTTCTGCAAAATGGTTTGCAGGTCGTGGAAGGCGGCGGCCGGCGCGGTGGTGGACACGTAGTCCACCGGCAGCGTGGCGCACATCTTGCGCAGGTGAGCGCGGATCGGCTCATTGGGCACGGTGTCGGCCAGTTGCGAGAAGCTGTCGTGCCAGCCATCGAGCACGCCGGTGAGCGGCTGCTGGATATCGGTTTCCAGGTCGAGCGGATAGCGCGCGCCGTGCGCGATCAGGTACACGCGCGCCAGCGGACCGTCGGCCACCAGCGTTTGCGAGCTGACGTGATTGGCGCCGGAGGTGGCCTGCAGCGTGCGCGCCAGGGCGGAAGCGACACTGGCGCTGTAACGCTCGCGCGGCAGGTACACCAGCACGTTCAGGTGGCGCGCATACACGTCGCGGCGCGCAAACACCTTGGTGCGCGGCTGCTTGTACAGCGAGACGACCGCGCCGCACATGTCGGCCAGCCATTGCGGGTCCGCTTCCAGCGCTTCGGTGCGCGGCAGGGATTCCAGGATCTCGATGAATTTTTCGGCGCGGAAGCCTTCCTGGCGCACCCCGGCGATACCGAGCACCTTGGCCACGCGGCCGCGTGCGAACGGCAGGCGGTTCAGTGGCGTGGACGTGGCGGCGCGGGTGAACAGGCCCACGAAGCAGTATTCGCCGAGGATCGCGCCTTGCGCATCGGTGTGGCGGATGCCGATGAAGTCCAGCTGCTGGTCGCGGTGCAAGGTGCCTTCCACGTCGGCCTTGACGATGGACAGCGTGTGGGCGCGCTTGGACAGCGTGTCGAAGTCGCCGGGGATGTTGGCCAGGCAGGTGCCGTAGACGGGGTGCGAGGTATCCTGCAGCACGCCGATGCGGCTCGGGATGTCGCGTTCCAGCTCGCGCACGCCCGGTTTCACTTGATAGTAGGCATAGCCGAACGGCTCGAAGCCTTCGGTGCGGGCCCAGTCGAGGAACGCGGCGACTTCCTTGCCTTCTTCGCCGATGGCGGCGGCTTCCGCGCCGATGCGCGCGAACTGCGCCAGCATGGCGGCCTTGTCGCGGCGGACCACGGCGGCGTCGCACGAGACCATCTGCAGGCGGTCGACCAGCGCGCCCAGTTCGGCGTCGGCCAGGTCGTCGGCCAGCAGGCACAGGACGTACGATTCGAGCTTGTCGCCGCTCTGGCCCACGCTGGTAACCACGCCGTCGGCGTTGCGCGCCACCGGCAGCACGGCGTTCATCACGCCATTGGCGACGATGCGCAGCTTGCGCATGGCCATGACGATGGAGTCCACCAGGTACGGCATGTCGTCGTTGAGGATCAACAGCGCGGTGGCCTTGCTGCCATGGCCGTCGTCATACCGCAGCCTGGCGATCTGCGCGCCGGCGCCGGTGCGCCTGGCCGCCTGGCTGAAACCTTCCCGCAAGACCGGCGCCAGACTGGCAGGCGCGGTGCCGGCCAGGTCTTCGTCATCGAGTGCACCGAGCCACGCGCTGATCAGGGCAGTCACCTCGGCATTGCTGGCGGGTTGGCTGGCATCGATCAAATCCAGCGTTTGCGCACGCAGGTCTTGTGGTGTTTGTTTCATTGTTGCTTCTCCAATACGTTATAGGTATTTTCCAGATACCCGCGCCGCACGGCTTGTGACTGCACGGTCGCGGTGATGCGGTATTAAACCAGCTTTTAAAACTTCACGCCTGTACCAGAAGGATCGTGGACTGCAGATCCGGCCGGTAGCTAACTCAAATCGTACAAGTGCGGCAGATTCAAAATCCGGCTCAGATCCTCCAGCGCCGTGCGCACCTCGATTGCCAGTTGCGGATCGGCCAGGTCGTCCGGCGACAGGCTGTCGCGGTAGTGTTTTTCCACCCACGCCACCAGCGTGTGGTACAGCGCCTCCGTCATCACCACGCCCTGGTGCATGGCTGCCGCTTCCGCATCGGTGAGCGCCACGCGCAGGCGCAGGCATGCGGGGCCGCCGCCGTTGCGCATCGACTGCCGCAGGTCGAACGTGATCAATTCGTCGATGGCGCCGCCGCCCGCCACCAGGCCATCGAGGTAGCGCGCGACGGCGGCGTTTTCCTGGCATTCCTGCGGAATCACCAGCGCCATCTTGCCGTCGCTTTTGGTGAGCAGCTGGCTGTTGAACAGGTAGCTGGCTACCGCATCCGACACGGCCACCTCGGACGTCGCCACGCGGATGGGATTCAATTGCGCGCCCACGCCGTCCACTGCGCGGCGCAGGCGCTCGATGGCGTCCGCTTCGTCGGCAAATGCCTGCTCGTGGTAGAACAGCGTATTGCCGTTACCGACCGCGATGACGTCGTTGTGGAACACGCCCTGGTCGATCACGTCGGGATTCTGCTGCACGTACACGGTGCGCTCCTTCGACAGGCCGTGCAGGCGCGCCACCGCTTGCGACGCTTCCAGCGTCTGCCGTGCAGGGAAGCGCTTGGGCGCCGTGGCGGCGGCATCGAACTCGGTGCGGCCGTACACGAACAGCTCCACGCCGGCGCTGCCATGGTCGCGCCCCAGGCGCGTGTGGTTGGCGGCGCCCTCGTCGCCGAAGGCCGGCGTGCCGAGCAGCGCGTCATGCACCGCGAAGTGGCGGTCGTTGGCGAAGATGGCGCGCAGGCTGCGCGCCGACTGCACATGCTCGAATGCGCGATGCAGCTTGTTATTCAGGTTGGCGGCCGTGAAGTGCGTGCGGCCGTCCGCGCTGTCGGCCGACGGACTGACGGTCGCCGCATTCGCGGTCCACATCGGTGACGCCGAATACGCGCTGGCCAGGATTACCGGCGCGTCTTTCGCAGCCCTGGCCAGCACCTCG
>JBEVMD010000493.1:0-6741 GCA_040508835.1 Duganella sp.
TGACGGTGGCCGCGGCCAGCAGGGTGGCGCCAAGAGTATTCAACATTGCGGTGGACTCCGTTTGCGGAAAACGGCCATGCTACACGAAAAAAAAGCCGCCCCGAAGGGCGGCCAAAGAACATCCCCTTGGAACCTGATCAGAACTTGTAGTTGGCGCGCACGTAGTAGTAACCGCCATTGATGCCGAACGGCGAGAACGACGGCAGCACCGTGACGGCGGCGTTGTCGAGCGCTGCGCGCTGGTCGGCCAGCAGCGCTGGGTTGATGCCGTTCGGGTACAGGTTGAACAGGTTGTTCGCGCCCACCGCCACGGACCACGCATTGTCGATCTTGTAGCCCACTTCCAGATCGGTGATGGCGCGCGCCTTGATCTCGTTCTTGTGGTACACGGCGCCGTCTTCGCTGCCGTAATCGCTCGACTTGCCGTAGATCGCCTCGCGCAGGTTGACGGTCCAGTTACCGATCTTCCACAGCGCGCCCAGGTTCACGCGCATTTTCGGCGACGCCGTTTCCAGGTTCGAGATGGCGGTCTTGTCGAGCAGCGTTTGCGGTACCAGCTCGGTTGGCGCCTGGTTGATCTTGGTGACCTCCACCTTGTTGTAGTTGGCGGCGGCCGACCAGTCCACGCGGCCATACGTGCCATAGCTCTCGTTCAGGGTGGCGACGAACTCCACGCCGCGGCTGCGGGTATCGACGGCATTGGAGAAGATGTTGATGCCGGTCTGGCTCACGGTGCTGTCGAGGACATTGCCGTTGGCCAGAATGGCGGCCACCACGGCCGGCGAGTTGATCGCGCCGCCCGAACCGTACAGCGCACCGGAACCGACGATGCGGTCGCGGATCTTGATCTGGTAGACGTCCAGCGTGATATTGAGGTTGTTGGCCGGATTGAGCACCAGGCCGAAACTGAGGTTGTTCGATTTTTCCGCTTTCAGGCCATCGACGCCCACCAGTTTCGCACCGGCCGAATTGGGCGCCAGCTGCACGAAGGCGCTGGTCGGACCGACGTTGGTGGCCGAGTAGTACGATTCGGCCAGGGTCGGCGCGCGGAAACCGTTGCTGATGGTGCCGCGCACGGCGGCCATCGGCGTGATCTCGTAGCGCGACGTCAGCTTGCCCACGCGCGCGCTGCCAAAGTCGCTGAAATGCTCGTAGCGGCCGGCCAGGTCCACCGTCAGGTCCGGGATCGGGTTGCCGGCAATGTCGATATAGGCTGCCTTGTTCTTGCGGTCATGCTTGCCGGCGTCGGTGAGCGAGAAACCCGGATACGACTGCGAGCCTTCCTTGTAGCGCGAGGCCGGGTCGCCCGCTTCGATCTCGTACTGGTCCACGCGGTATTCGAGACCGCCCGCAAACGTGAGCGGCTTGGCCCAGCCGACGTTGATCTCGCGGCTCGCTTCCAGCGTGGTGGTGGCCTGGCTGGCGATGAAGGCGCCGGCGCGGAATTCGGTCGGCGAGGAACCGGTGTCCGCGTACAGCGACGCATTGACGGAATCCTCGACGCTCATGCGCGACAGGTCGCGGCCATAGGTGCTGCTGAAGTCCACGTTCCAGTCCGACAGCTTGGTCTTGACGCCCACCGTCAAAGCCACGTCGTCCTGCTTGATCGCCTCCTTCGGCGAGAAACCGAGCGGATACACGCCGGGCACGCGGTTGGGCAGGCGATAGTTCTCGTAAGCGCGCGCTTCCTTGCGGCCGGCGGTGCCGATTGCGTACACCTGGGTGTTGGGGTCCAGGTCCCAGCCGAAGTTGGCGGCGATGACGTTCAGGTGGTACTGGGCGTCGCCCTGGATCTTGTTCAGGTACGGGTAGCCGGAAATCTGCGTCATGCCGGGGATGTTGGCCACGTTGCCCGGATCGACCAGGCGCGGGTCGATGCCGCCACGGTCGCTGAAGCCGTGGTATTTCGATTCCACGGTCAGGCTCAGGTACGAATCCTTGAACGGTTCCACGCCGATGTTGGCCGAGCCGTCGGCCGTGCGGCCGCCGCCGTCGCCATAGCCGCCGGCCGTGGCCGACGCCGTGCCGCCATGGTTGTTCGATTTCAGGATGATGTTGATCACCCCGGCGATGGCGTCGGAGCCGTATTGGGCGGCCGCGCCGTCCTGCAGCACTTCGATGTGGTCGATGGCAGCCACGGGGATGTAGTTCAGGTCAGCGGCAGCGCCGCCCTGGTATGGGCCGCCGAGGACGGCCAGGTTGGCGGTGCCGTGGCGGCGTTTGCCGTTGATCAGCACCAGCGTGTTGTTGGGTGACAGGCCGCGCAGGCGGGCCGACAGCGTCAGGTTGGCGGCGTCGCCGCCGAAAGCCTGGGCGGTAAACGACGGCAGGTTCTGCGCCAGTGCCTGGATCAGGTCCGGTTGCCCGGTGCGTTGCAGCGATGCGGCGTCCAGTACCTGAATCGGCGAGGCGCTGTTCTCGGCTTTCATGCCGCTCGAGCGCGTGCCGGTCACGATCACCGACGCGGTGCTCGCTTCCGGCGCAGCCGGATCGGCGACGGCGGCGGCAGGCACGTCGTCCGCGGCCGCCCAGGCGACATTCGCGGCGCCGAACGCCAGGGTGGACAGGACGGCTGCAACGCCGATCTTGAGTGTGGCCTTATGCATATTTTTAAATCCCCATTTTTGAATGAAAAGACAAAGTAAGACCTGATCCAGCAATTATTTATTGGCTTATTTTTTCGACTTATTTTTTGGCGGCCACCACTTCGATTTCCACCAGCCAGCCCGGATTGGAGAGGCCCGCGACCTGCACCACGGCGCGCGCCGGCAGGTTGGTCTGGGTGCCGCCGAAATACTGGGTGTACGCCTCCATGAAGCCCTTGGTGTCGGCCTTGCCGCCCTTGGCGGGATCGCCCACCAGGAACACCTGCATCTTGACCACGTCGGACATCTGCAGCTTCATGCCCTCCAGGATGTCCTTGATCTTTTTAAGCACCGTTTCGGACTGCGCCCTGGTGTCGCCGAAAGAGGCCAGCGTATCGGCCGGCGCGGCCTTGTCCACCACGGCCGGCACCTGGCCGCTGATGAAGTGGATGGTGGCGGTCGGCGGAATCGACACGGCCAGCGCGATCGGGAAATCGGAATTGGGAATCTTGTGGCGGACGATGTCCGCGGCAGGTTTTTCGGCAGCACCGGCTGCGCTGCACAGCAGGCCGGCGGCGGCAAAAGCGATCGGGGTCAGGACGGCGGCGACGATTTTTTTCATGTTCAGGCTTCCTTGTGGTGGTCAGTGTTTGTTCGACATTTCGGCCGAGCCGAATTGGGCCACGCCCAGCGTGGTGCGCAGTTGATGGATGTCGCTCTCGGACAGGGCGTCCGCCTTGTTGCCCCAGTCGCTGCGCACATAGGTCAGGATGGCGGCGATGTCCTTGTCGTCGATGGTCTCGCTGAAGTCCGGCATGCCGCCGCGCCCCTTGAGCAGCACGCCGGCCACCTCCGCGCGGTCGCCGGTGACGAACTTGTTGCCGGCCAGCGCGGGAAACGCGCCGGGAATGCCCTTGCCGGTGGCCTGGTGGCACGCAGCGCAGTTTTTCAGGAACAGCGCCTTGCCATCCTGGGCCTGGGCCTGGGCCGAGGCAAAAGACAGCAGGACGGCAGCAGCGGCGCCCAGTGCAATCATGACCTTCATGCGCTGGCCCTTTCGTGGATGCGGGCGATCTGCTGCCATGCCGATTCGATGGCGCCGGCCTGCCAGCCCGTCAGGTAACTGAGGTGTTCACCGGCCAGCAGCACCCTGCCCTCGCCCTCGACCAGCACGGGGTAGGCGGACGCGCGCGTCTTGTCGGTCCATTCGGCCCAGCCGCCCAGGTTGTACTGCACGCGGTGCCAGGCGACCGAAAACGCGTTCTCGTATTCGGTGCGGTACTGCGGGAAGATCTTCTCGCCGGCGGCCACCGCGAATTCGGCGCGTTCGGCCGGTGTCATGGCGCTGATCTCGATGGCGGCAGTCTGGTACTGGTAGTAGCCGAGCACCACGCCCTTTTTCTTTTGCCAGTTGGACGACGGCAGCGAAATGGTGTTAATCCCGCGCAGGTCGGTCAGCACGTGGCCGCCGTAGATATGGTCGTCCTCTTCCCAGAAGCGGCGTTTCATCTGCAGGCCGATCTTGCCCACCGGCGCATACGCCACGGCTGCCACGGCCTTCTTGAATTTGTCCGAAAAATCGGTGTCGATCTGGCGCAGCACCGACAGCGGGATCGTGCACAGGCAGTAGTCGGCGCTGATGCTCGCCACCTTGCCGCTGTCCGTATCCTTGTAGGCGATGGTCACGCCCTTGTCGTTCTGGCGGATGTTCTGCACTTCCGAGCGGTAGCGGATCACCTTGCCCAGGCGTTTTTCGAACGCCTTGGGAATGGCGTCCATGCCGCCCACGGGCTGGAACATGGTGGCCTGCATCGGGAAGTCCTGCACCGCGCTGTACACGTTGCCAAGCTTGGACTCCAGCAGGTCCTTGAACCCCAGCGGGTCCGACGCCTTGCCCGGTCCCGGCGCCATGCCGGCGCCCGGGTAGACCGCGTAGCCGCGTCCCGAACGGCCCGTGTATTTCAGATCCTTGGCCGAGAGCTGGCCCTCGTGCACCAGGTAGTCGAGCAGCAGGCGCTGGTCGTCGGCGCTCAGGCTTTGATCGAGCTGCGAATTCTTGATCGACTTGGCCAGCAGTTCATCGACATGGCCGCGCATGTCGGCCTTGACTTCCTTGATGCGCACGCGCTTGTTGGAGAACACACCGGCGTTTTCGGAATAGACATACGAGTGGTCGTTTTCGTTGACCATCACTTCCAGCGGCACTTCGAACAGGCGGGTGTAATGCAGCGTGGAGCGGTGGTGCAGCGGGATGCGCCATGGACCGTGGTTGATATAGTGGCCTTCGTCGAACTGGCAAGTCTGTTTTTCGCCACCGAGTTCGGTCAGCGCAAAGCCCCGGCGGGCGCTCTGGCACCGGCCGCCGGCAAAGCTGCGCGCTTCCAGGATCTGGCATTGGTAGCCCAGCTTGCCCAGCTCGAAGGCGGCGGTCAGCCCGGCCAGCCCGGCGCCCAGGATCACCACTTTTTTGCCCTTGCCGCTGCCGGACAGTGCGGGCGGCCCGGAGACGGTGGAATCGATGCCCATACCCCAGGCATTCATGGTGTTCAATAACAGTCCGGTGCCGCCGACGGCGGCGGCCCGGTACAGGAAATCCCTGCGGGTAAATGAGCTAAACGATTTAAATGGTTTTACTGTTTTACTGTCCATCTGCTTTCCTCGCCAGTCTGCTGAAAAAACCTTGGGGTCACTTGCTTCCCCATAGTCCATGTATAGCAAGCGGCGTGCCACAATTGAAATACAAATAAACATCATTCATCGCGCAGGAAAGCCTTGTGGAACAAGGGCTTGCGCCCCGAACAAAGTCGTTTCAGGAACGCTGTTTATCCCTGATTTCTGCCCCGCTCCGGGCGTGCGGCGACGGACTTTATTTGCGTGAAACAGACTTTATTTGCGGGCGCCGCGATGCGACAGCCATGCGGCAGGCATGCGGCGCGCCGGCACGCGCACCACCAGATGGCGGTGGCGTACGGCGGTGCAACAAGACAGGGATTCAGCCCGCGAAGCTGACCAGGGCGGGTGCTTCAGTGCGCACTATAGGTGCATGCGGGGCGGCGCCCGGGGTGGCCGGCGGCAGGTGCGCCAGCTCCGCCGCGCCGAGGCCACGGCGGGTGCTGCCCGCGTCGGCCAGGTGGCAGGCATGGAACTGCATCGGCGCAGCCGCGTCGAGCAGGTAGATGGCGTCGAGATTGGACGGGTCGTGGGCCACCCGCACCTGCCAGCTGCCGCGCTGGCGCGCGCGCGCGGCCCAGCGTTCCTGGACGGCGCGCGCGCAGCTATAAATGCTGCCGGCGAAATGGATGCCGTCGGTGGCCACCATGGCCGGCGCCACCGGCATCAGGCAGCAGCGGATCAGGTGCTCGGGATACGTTTTGAGTCCCCCGCCGCGATGCTGCACGCCCCACGCCCACAGGCTGGCGGGCGTGGCGTGGTCCGCATACGACTCGGGCAGGACGTGGCGGTTGTTGTAATAGAGGATGCAGTCGATGACGATGCGCGTGAACTGGTCCACATCGAGCACGCCGTCGAGGCGGCACGGCGCGCCGTCTGCATCCGGCGCCAGCAAGTGGAAACGGCGCTCCAGCACCGCCTTCCAGTCGCCCGGGCCGCTGTCGGCCGCCACGCAGCGCAGGTTGAAGTTATTGAGCAGCGTGTCGCCGTTGTTGCCGCTGCTGACGGCGCCGGGCAGCGCTTCCAGCGCGGGGCTGACCAGCAGCGTGTCGGGCAGGTGGCGGCATGGCCACTGGGTGGCGTCGATGCGGCGGCCGTACTGCTGGCTGAAACGCTGCTTGTCGGCGCCGCAGTTGGCCAGCGCCAGCATCGCCTGCGGCCAGCTGGCGTCCCCCATGCCCACGTGCACGCCGGTCACCATGCGGCTGAAGGTGTCCACGGCAACGTAGATGCGCGGGCGGCCGATGGCCTGGCTGCGGTCGGCGCGCGACACCAGCTGCACCTCGGCGCACACGGCGTCCAGGTAATAGCTGGCGCCGGGACGGCCGGCCGGCGGCGCGGTAACGCCGGCCGGTGCGCCCGCCAATGCGGCGCCGAACCGCGCCATCGCTGCGGCGCCTGCGGGCAGTGCCCCGGCCGCGCTGGACGGCGCCCCGGCGGCGCCCACGGACATCGCACCGGCGGCGCGGCGCGCCACTTCGGGCGG
>JBEVMD010000529.1:0-8560 GCA_040508835.1 Duganella sp.
CAATTATTTTCATGATGTTTGTTGAAATTGTCCTATGCTTTCCCGCGCAACTTTCCAACAAAAAGCCACGCCAACCACCCCGGGAGAGCTTCATCCATGATTGCCGCACGTCCTGTCCTACCCCTGCTGTTGCTGTCGCTGCTGTCGGTCGCGCCGTTGGCGCACGCCGACGAGCGCCGTCCCTATATCGTCCAGCTGGCCGACGCGCCGGTGGCCGCCTATACCGGCCAGGTGAGCGGGCTGCGCGCCACGCGCGCCGCGCCCGGCCAGCGGCTCGACCTGGCCAGCGACCCCGCGCGCCAGTACGGCAATTACCTGAAAACGCGCCAGCAGGCAGCGCGCGCGCTGGTGGCGCCGGGCGCCGTCACGCGCGACTACCAGGTCGTGTTCAACGGTTTTTCTGCGCGCCTGACGGATGCCGAGGTGCGCGCGCTCAAGGCCAGCGGCAAGGTGCGCGCCATCACGCCCGATGAAAAACTGCACGTGGTCACCAACTACACGCCCACCTTCCTCGGCCTGGACCAGGCCGGCGGCCTGTGGGAACAGCTGGGCGGGCGCGCGCACGCGGGCGAGGACGTGATCGTGGGCGTGCTCGACACGGGCATCTGGCCGGAAAACCTGTCGTACGCCGACCGCGTGGACAGCCACGGCGTGCCGACGTTCAGCACCAGCGGCACGCTGGCGTACGGGCCGCCGCCGGCGCGCTGGAAAGGCGTGTGCCAGGCCGGCGCAGGCTTTACTGCCGCCAGTTGCAACAATAAGCTGATCGGCGCGCGTTATTTCGACGACGGCTTCCGCGCCGGCGGTCACGCGATCCACGTGAGCGAATTCCGCTCGCCCCGCGATTCGCTGTCCGGTCCTGCCGGCGAAGGCGGGCACGGCACCCATACGTCGTCCACGGCGGCCGGCAACGACAACGTACCGGCGCTGGCCGCCAACGGCGACAACCTGGGCCGCCGCAGCGGCATGGCGCCGCGCGCCCGGCTGGCCATGTACAAGATCTGCTGGACCTATAACGTCGCCGGCGCCGGTGGCGGCGCCGCCAACACCTGCTACAACAGCGACAGCCTGGCCGCGATCGAGGCGGCCGTGAACGACGGCGTCGACGTCATCAATTATTCGATCAGCGGCGGCGCCAGCGTGCTGGACCCGGTGGAACAGGCGTTCCGCCACGCCGCCGAAGCGGGCGTGTTCGTGGCGGCGGCGGCCGGCAATTCCGGTCCCGCCAACGAAGTGGCGCACATCAGTCCGTGGCTGACCACGGTGGCGGCGTCCAGCCACGACCGCGCCCATACCGCCACCATCAGGCTGGGCAACGGCCAGGTCTACCGCGGCAACTCCATGTCGGCGCGGGCCTTGCCGGCGACGGCCGTCATCCGCGCCGAAGACGCGCTGGCGGCCGGCGCCAACCTGGCCGACGCCGCGCTGTGCTACCGCCTGGGCGACGTGCCCGCGCTGCGGCCGTCGCTCGATGCGGATAAAGTGAAAGGCAAGATCGTGGCCTGCCATCGCGGCGGCAACGATCGCCTGGCCAAGGCGGAAGCGGTGCGCGCCGCCGGCGGCGTGGGCATGATTCTGCTGGACGACGGCAACGGCCTGGCGACCGACGTCTACGACGTCCCCACCATCCATGTCACGCAGGAAGACGGCGTCGCCATCGGCGACTATGCAGCCACGGCCGGCGCCACCGCCGCCCTGTCGGCGGCGGCATTGACGCCCGTGCCCGGTCCCGTCATGGCCGATTTTTCATCGCGCGGACCGAACCGGTTCGACGCCGGCGTGCTCAAACCGGACCTGACCGCGCCGGGGGTGGACATCATCGCCGGCATTTCGCCATCGCTGACGCCGGCCCAGCACGACGCCATCGTGGCCGGTCGCGGGGCGGCCGTCAGCGTGTCCGCCCTGATGTCGGGCACGTCGATGGCCACGCCGCACGTGGCTGGCCTGGCCGCGCTGCTGCGCCAGCGCCACCCGGACTGGTCACCGGCCGCCATCAAGTCGGCGCTGATGACCAGCACGACTTCCGTGCGGCCCAATAGCCTCACCGGCGACCAGGACGGCACGCTGCCATGGGGCCAGGGCGCCGGCCATGTGGCGCCCAATAACGCAGCCGATCCGGGCCTGGTGTACGACGCGGGCGGCGCCGACTACCAGCGTTACCTGTGCGGCGTCACCGGTGAAGCCACCGATTGCGGCAGCGGCGCCCTGCCCGGCCACGATCTGAATCTGGCGTCGGTCACGCTGCCCGGCGTGGTGGGCGTGCAGACCGTCACCCGCAGCGTCACCAACGTGGGCGAGCGCCTGGCCAGCTACACGGCCACCGCTGCCGTGGACGGTTTTACCACCACCGTCACACCCGACTCGCTGACCATCGCCCCCGGCGAAACCCGGCGCTACACGGTAACCCTGCGCCGCACCGACGCCGAGGACGGCGTATGGAAGTTTGGCGACGTGGTGTGGAACGACGGCGAGCACCAGGTGCGCAGCCCGCTGCAGGCGCGCTACAACAGCGGCGTGCAGGCGCCGGCGCTGCTGTCCGCCAGTACGGTCAGCGGCGTGCGCCAGCTTGACGTGACCACCGGTTTCGACGGCCGCATGGGCGTGGCCAAGGCAGGCCTGCGCGAATACGTGCGGCTGGCGCAGACGGTCACGCAGGCGACCCCAGGATCGATCGAGAGCATGGAGACCATCACGGCCGCGTGCGCGGCGCGCGGGGCGGGCGTGAAAGCGGTCACGCTGGGCATTCCGAACAACACCATGATCGCCCGCTTCGAACTGAGCGACCGCGACACGGCCGGCGGTTCGGCCGACGACCTGGACCTGGCGCTGCTCGACCAGCGCGACAACCTGATCGGCTACAGCGGCCACGAAGGCTCGAACGAAAGCATCACCCTGATGGCGCCGCCGATGGGCGTGGTGAAAGTATGCGTGCTGGGCTATCAGCTGAAAAACAGCGCATCCACCAGTTACACGCTGTCGTACGCCACCGCGATTCCCAACGATACCAAGGGCAAACTGACCTTCGGCTTGCCTGCCCAGGTGCAACTGGGTGGCAAGGCCACGGTCAGCGTGGGCTGGTCGGGGCTGGAACAGGGCAAGCGCTATCTGGGCGGCATGCAGTTGCTGAACCCGGCCGGCCGCCCCGCCGCCTTCACCGAGCTCGATATCGACACCCGCGACGTGACGCCAGCGCAGTCGGGCGGCGCGCGCGCCAAGTTGCAGGCCGGGCAGTAGGCGGCTGCAGGCGGCAGCAGGCGGCAGAAGGCCGGGCCGCAGGTGGGCAGCAGGCGGGGCTTGACGCCCGCTGCCCGCCGCCGGTCTAACGGTGGCTGGTGAAGAACACCACGATCGCCACGCCGGTGGCGATCAGGAGCACTTGCGGCACCGATTCGCGCAGCGTGGCGCGGCGCTGCATCTGCGGCATCAGGTCGCTCACCGCAATGTAGATGAAGCCGGACGAGGCAAACACCAGCACGTACGGAATGAAGCTGCTGGCGCGGTCGAGGAAATAATAGCCGAGCAGGCCGCCGGCAATTGCCAGCAGGCTGCACAGCAGGTTATAGATGTAGGCGCGGGTGCGCGAAAAACCGGCGTTGAGCAGCACGATGAAGTCGCCGATTTCCTGCGGGATTTCGTGGGCGATGATGGCCAGGCCCGTCACCAGGCCCAGTTGCGGATCGGCCAGGAAGGCGGCGGCAATCAGGATGCCGTCGGTAAAATTGTGCATGCCGTCGCCGACCAGAATCATCCAGCCGGCCTTGCCCGCCTCGTGCTTGTCGTGGCCGTGATGGTGGTGATGGCCATCGTGCTCGTGATGGTGCGAGTGGCGCATGATGGCCAGCTTTTCCAGCACGAAGAACGCCAGCAGGCCGCCCAGCAGGGTCGCAAACAGGCTGCGCGGGCTGGCGGCGGAATCGAACGCTTCGGGCAAGGCGTGCAGCAGCGACGTGGCCAGCATCAGGCCCACGGACAGGCTGACCATGCGCTCGACCACCTTCGACAGCAGCGTAAACGAGAACACGGCAGCGGCCGAGATGCTGACGACGCCGGCGAGCGTGGTCGCCAGGATGATGGAGATGAGTACGGGATCGATGTTGTAGCCTCTTCTGCTTGAAGCCAAGCCGGGCCGTTATTTTACCGCCCGGCACGCATTTCTGCTCATTTTTGGCAGAAACCCGGCTCCAGCACCTGGCGCGGCGACGCCTGCCCTACCGTTTGGGGGATAGCCCTATCCGGGCTCACACCCGGCCGCGCGGTACGGGTTCAAGCCACCCCGTTCTGCTCGAGCCACGTCAGCATGCGGCCCCAGCCGTCCTTGGCGTCCGCCTCGACGTAACTGGGCCGGTAGTCGGCGTGGAACGCATGGCCCGAATTCGGATAGACCACGAAGGTGGACTTGTTGGGGCCCTTGGCCAGCGCCGCCTTCATGGCCTCGACCGACTCCTGCGGAATGCCCGTATCCTTCAGGCCGTACAGGCCCAGCACCGGTACTGTCAGGGTCGGTGCGATATCGACCGGATGCCTGGGCGTGTTGGCGGTGACCGTGCCCACCAGGCGGCCGTACCAGGCCACGCCGGCCTTGATGGCCGGATTGTGCGCCGCGTACAGCCAGGTCACGCGGCCGCCCCAGCAGAAGCCAGTGATGCCGATCTTGTCCGGGTTGCCGCCGTTGGCCTTGGCCCAGGCGACCAGCGCGTCGAGGTCGGTCATGACCTGGGCGTCGGGGGTCTTGGCAATGATGTCGCGCTGCAGGTCGGCAATCGACGCGGCCTTTTGCGGATCGCCCTGGCGCACGAACAGGTCGGGCGCCAGCGCCAGGTAGCCGAGCTTGGCGAAGCGGCGGGCCACGTCCGCAATGTGCTCATGCACGCCGAAGATTTCGGAAATCACCAGCACGACCGGCAGGTTGCGCTTGCCTTCCGGCTGGGCGCGGTAGACGGGCACCGACTGGCCGCCGACATCGACGGTGATGGTGCCGGCGGTCAGGCCGGCACTGTCGGTCTTGATGACGCTTTGCGCCACCACCGGCAGCGCGGCCACGGCAAAGCCGGTGCCGAGCGCGACTTTAATAAAGTCGCGGCGGTGAAGGCCGTCCGATAAAGGGGTTTTGGTCAACAAACTCTCTGCGTCGCGCTGCAAGTCATCCATGCGATTTCTCCGTGAGTGAAACATCTGAAAACCATTGAAATTTGTTGATGCCATTAACCTCGCTGGCAGCAAAGCCGACATCCCCGCGCAGGCGGGCATCCAATTCTTGCGCGCAGCGTTGGCTGCGCCAGCGGTGCTGCTTCGAAGCTATCCCGGTAGGGACAGGTTTTTAATGCGCCTCTTCCCAGTTTTTACCAACCCCGACTTCCGCCGTCAGCGGCACCTTCAGCTGCGCCACGCCCGCCATCAGTTCCGGCAGCTTGCGCTTGACCAGCTCCAGTTCCGCATCGGGCACTTCCAGCACCAGTTCATCGTGCACCTGCATGATCATGCGGGTTTGCAGCTTTTCACGCTCCAGCCAGTCCTGCACGGCCACCATCGCCAGCTTGATCAGGTCGGCCGCCGTGCCCTGCATGGGCGCGTTGATGGCCGCCCGTTCGGCGCCCTGGCGGCGCGGGCCGTTCGGGGAATTGATTTCGGGCAGCCACAGGCGGCGGCCGAACACGGTTTCCACGTAGCCGCGCGCCTTGGCCTGCATGCGGGTGTCGTCCATGTACTGCTTGACGCCCGAGAAGCGGGCAAAATACCGGTCGATATAGTTTTGCGCGGCAGCGCGTTCGATGCCGAGGTTGGCGGCCAGGCCGAACGCGCTCATGCCGTAGATCAGGCCGAAGTTGATCACCTTGGCGTAGCGGCGCTGTTCGCTGGTCACCTCGGCCGGCGGCACGCCAAAGATCTCGGCGGCCGTGGCGCGGTGGATGTCCTCGCCTTCGGCAAACGCGCGCAGCATGGCTTCATCGCCCGAGATATGGGCCATGATGCGCAGCTCGATCTGCGAATAGTCGGCCGACACCAGGTGGCTGCCGGGCGGCGCAATAAAGGCTTCGCGGATGCGGCGGCCTTCCTTGGTGCGTACCGGGATGTTTTGCAGGTTGGGGTCGTTGGACGCCAGCCGTCCCGTCACCGCCACCGCCTGCGCGTAATTGGTATGCACGCGGCCGGTGGCCTGGTTGATCATCTTGGGCAGCTTGTCGGTATAGGTCGACTTGAGCTTGGACAGGCTGCGGTATTCGAGCAGCACCTTGGGCAGCGGATAGTCTTCCGCCAGCTTTTGCAGCACTTCCTCGTCAGTGGACGGCGCCCCGCTCGGGGTTTTTTTCACCACCGGCAGCTGCAGCTTCTGGAAGAAAATCTCGCCGATCTGCTTGGGCGAGCCCAGGTTGAACGGCTGGCCGGCCAGCTCGTGCGCCTGCGCTTCGAGCTCGATGATGCGCGCGCCCAGTTCGGCCGATTGGGTGTCGAGCAGCGCGGCGTCGATGTGCACGCCGTTGCGTTCGATCTTTTGCAGCACCACGGCCGTGGGCAGCTCGATGTGGCGGTAGATGTAGTTGAGCTTATCGTCGGTTTCCACCTGGGCGGCCATCACGCCGTGCAGGCGCAGCGTGATGTCGGCGTCTTCGGCCGCGTAGTCGGTGGCGCGCTGGAGCTCCACTTTGTCGAACGTGATCATGTTCACGCCTTTGCCGCACACATCGACGAACGGAATCGTGGTGTGGTTCAGGTGGCGCAGGGCCAGGTCGTCCATGCCGTGGGTGCGATGCGATTCGAATACATACGATTGCAGCAGCGTGTCGTGGTGGATGCCGCGCAGCGTGACGCCGTGGTTGGCAAAGATGTGGCTGTCGTACTTGAGGTTCTGGCCCACCTTGAGTTTGGCGTCATGTTCCAGCCATGGCTTGAGTTTTTCCAGCACGTGCTCGCGCGCCAGCTGCTCGGGCACGCCCGCGTACGCATGGGCGACGGGGATGTAGCAGGCCACGCCCGGCTCGGTGGACAGCGAAATGCCCACCAGTTGCGCCGTCATCGGCTCCAGCGACGTGGTTTCCGTATCGACGGCCGTCAGCGCGGCGGCGTCGATCAGCGCGATCCACTTGTCGAGCTGCGCGTCCGTGAGCACGGTTTCGTAGTTGACGTTGACCTTGGCCGGTTCGCCGAACATGTCCTGCGTGGACGACACGGCGCCGCCGGCCGGCACCGCCTTGGCCGTAGCCGCCGTGGCCGCGGCCGACGGCGTGACGGCGCCCAGTTCGCGCATCAGGGTCTTGAAGCCGTACGTGGTAAAGAACGTCAGCAGGGTGGGGCCGTCTTCGGGACGCGCCACCAGCGATTCGCTGATCGACATCATGTGGGCGGCCAGGTCGCAGTCGGTCTTGACGGTAATGAGTTCGCGGCTGCGCGGCAGCCAGGCCAGCGCGGTGCGCAGGTTTTCGCCGACCGCGCCGGTAATCTTGTCGGCATTGGCGATCACGCCGTCCAGCGAGTCGTACGCCGTCAGCCATTTGAGCGCGGTTTTCGGCCCGCACTTGGAGACGCCCGGCACGTTGTCGACCGTGTCGCCGATCAGAGTCAGGTAGTCGATGATGCGATTCGGCGGCACGCCGAACTTGGCCAGCACGCCCGCCTCGTCCATCTTTTCGTTGTTCATGGTGTTGATCAGCATGACGTTCGGATTGACCAGCTGCGCCAGGTCCTTGTCGCCGGTGGACACCACCACCTTCATGCCGGCCTTGACCGCGTCCACGCACAGCGTGCCGATCACGTCGTCCGCTTCCACGCCGTCGACCATCAGGATCGGCCAGCCCATGGCCTTGACCGCTTCGTGGATCGGTTCGATCTGCAGGCGCAGGTCGTCCGGCATCGGCGCACGGGTAGCCTTGTATTCCGGATACATGTCATCGCGGAAGGTCTTGCCCTTGGCATCGAACACGCAGGCGATGTACGCGGCCGGATAGTCGGCGCGCAGGCGGCGCAGCATGTTGACCATGCCGTGCATGGCGCCGGTGGGATAGCCGTCCGGGCTGCGCAGGTCGGGCAGCGCGTGGAAGGCGCGATAAAGATAACTGGAACCGTCGACTAACAGCAGGGTATTTTGCATAAGAAACTGATCAATGTGGGGGAGCGTGCGGGGCCGCAAGGGCGGCGGCCTTGCCGTGAATGGCACATTATCGCAGGTTTTAAGCAGCCGCTCGTCCGCCACACGAGCCGCCGTTCCGTTGCCGCTGCGCGTATGCAAAAGCAAAACAATTACTTAAAGAAAGCTTTAAATCCCCCGCTCCCGGGATGGACAACGGCTTTTACACGCAGGGAACGGTGCACGTTTGTTACAATGGATGATAAATAAAAAATAGTTGTTATCTACAACCAGTTGACCTCGAATGACCTCGAGCCGACCTCATTAAGGCGATCATCATGACGCGCATTTCTTCCCTCTTGCCTGCCCTGCTCCTGACCGTGGGCGCCCATGCATGGGCGCAAACCCCACCCAGCGACAAGCCGCCCAAGATGGACAAGATCGAGGAGTATTCCGATGACGCCGTCAACATCAAGTCCAACCAGTCGCAGCAAGGCACCC
>JBEVMD010000552.1:0-12505 GCA_040508835.1 Duganella sp.
CACGCCGACCACGCCGCCGGAAACCAATACCTTCAATATGTCCAAGGCCACCGTGCTGTACGACACCCTGGGCGGCAAGCACACCATGACCCAGTATTTCCGCCGCGACGCCACCGACCCGAACCTGGTCAAGGTGGACTTCGTGGTTGACGGCAGCCTGGTCAACGGCGCCACCACCCAGCTGAAGTTCAACACCACCACCGGCTCGCTGGAAAGCCTGGACGGCACGGCCGCCACCGCCAAGTCGATCGACCTGACCGCCATCACGCTGGCCAACGGCGGCAAGCTCAACACCGTGAGCGTCGACTATGCGGGCACCACCGGCTTTGCCGGCGAAGCGACCACGTCGTCCAACAGCGCCGACGGCTATGCGTCCGGCACCTTCACCGGCGTGGCGCTGAGCGCGGACGGTTCGCTGATCGCCAGCTACACCAACGGCCAGAAGCAGACCGTGGGCCGCATCGCGCTGGCCACGTTTGCCAACGAAGGCGCGCTGACCAACGTTAGCGACACCAGCTGGGTCGAGTCGGTCTCGTCCGGCACCGCGCTGGTCAACGCGCCGGGCGTGGGCGTGGGCGGCAACCTGACGGTGTCGTCGCTGGAACAGTCGAACGTGGACATCACGTCGGAACTGGTGGGCCTGATGACGTCGCAGCGCAACTACCAGGCCAACTCCAAGGTCATCCAGACCGAGAGCACCATGTTGCAATCGCTGATGCAAGCGATCTAAGGACCGCCATGGATTCGCTGATCTTCACCGCCATGAGCGGGGCCGAACGGGCCCTGCGCGGCCAGCAGGTGCGCGCCAACAACCTGGCCAACGTGGACACCGTGGGCTTTCGCGCCAACATGGAACTGTCGACGGCCCAGGCCGTCAACGGCTACGGTTACGACGACCGCCACATGTCGCAGCTGCAGGCCAACGCGGTTTCCACCCGCCAGGGCACGCTCAAGGCCACCGGCCGCGAGCTCGACGTGGCCATTTCCGGCGCCGGCTTCCTGACCGTGGAAGGCCCCACCGGCGAGGCGTACACCCGCAACGGCGCCATGACGCTGGACGAAAACGGCACCCTGCGCGTGAACGGCAACGTGGTGCTGGGCGAAGGCGGCCCGATCACGCTGCCCGAGTACAGCAAGATCGACATCGGTACCGACGGCACCATCTCGATCCAGAACCCGGGCACCACCACCATGCAGACGGTGGACAAGCTGCGCCTGGTGAAGGCCGAAGGGTCGGAACTGACCAAGAACGAAGCGGGCCTGCTGGTCTCGCGCGACGGCGGCCCGCTGGCCACCGATCCCACCGTGGTGCTGCGCTCGGGCCACCTGGAAGGCAGCAACGTGTCGGCCGTCGAAGAGATGGTGGCCACCATGAGCCTGAACCGCACCTTCGAAGTGCAGATGAAACTGTTCAAGGCCAGCGACAGCATGGCTGAAACCGGCAATCGCCTGATCAGCGGCTAAGCTGATCCATTACCGTATTTAAGGAGTAGTCATGAATCCAGCAATGTGGATCAGCAAGACCGGCGTGCAAGCGCAAGACCAGAAACTGCAGGCCATCGCCAACAACCTGGCCAATGCCAATACGGTCGGCTTCAAGCGCGACCGCGTGGTGTTCGAAGACCTGTTCTACACCATCGAACAGCAGCCGGGCGCGCAAGTGGCCGACAACAACACCCTGGCCCCGTCCGGCGTCCAGCTCGGTAACGGCGTGCACATGGTCGGCACCCAGAAAGTGTTCACCAGCGGCAGCCTGCAAACCACGGGCCGCGACCTCGACGTGGCCGTGATGGGCAACGGCTTCCTGGCCGTGCGCCAGCCCAACGGCGAAACCGCCTACACCCGCGCCGGCCAGCTGCAGATCGACGCCAACGGCATCCTGGTCAACGCCCACGGCCTGCCCCTGATTCCGCAGATCACCGTGCCGGACAACGCCACCGCGATCACCATCGGCGAAAACGGCACCGTGTCGGCCACCATTGCCGGCACCGCCACGCCGAGCCAGCTGGGCCAGCTGACCCTGACCAGCTTCATCAACCCGACGGGCCTGATGGCGCTGGGCGAAAACCTGTACGCGGAAACCGCGTCCAGCGGCACCCCGACCGAAGGCGCGCCGGGCACGGCCCAGTGGGGCAAGATCAAGCAGGGCACGCTGGAAGGCTCCAACGTGCAGGTCGTGGAAGAAATGGTGGACATGATCGCTGCCCAGCGCACCTACGAGATGAACACCAAGGTGCTGTCGGCCGCCGACAATATGCTGCAATACCTGGCTTCGGCGGCACGCTGATGAAAGCCGTTCTGCCCGCTCTGCCGGCGTTGCGCCTGGTCGCGGTGGCCGCCCTGGCTGCCATGACCGGCTGCGCCAGCCTGCAACCGCCGGCCGTGCGGCCGGGACCGATGGACGAGCCGCCGCCGCTGGCGCGCTCGAACCTGCCGCGCGTGAGCGGCGGCGGCGTGTACAGCCCGGACATGGGCATGTCGCTCACGTCCGACAGCCGCGCGTTCCGCGTGGGCGACGTGGTGACCGTGATGCTGCAGGAAACCACGCAAGCGAGCAAGCGGGCGGGCACCAGCTATTCCAAGGAATCGTCGAACAATATCGCCGCCCCCAGCCTGCTGGGCAAGGTCTTCCCGAAAGCGTCGATCGGCGTCGGCGCCGACAATTCGTTTACCGGCGACGCCACCAGCACCCAGCAAAATGCGCTGACCGGCGCCATTACCGTGGTGGTGCAGGAAGTGCTGCCCAACGGCCTGCTGCGCGTATCGGGCGAAAAAATCCTGACCCTGAACCAGGGCGAAGAATTCGTGCGCCTGCGCGGCTACCTGCGCGCGGCCGACATCGATGCCGAAAACCAGGTGTCGTCGCTGCGCATCGCCAATGCCCGCATCGCCTATTCGGCGCAGGGCACGCTGGCCGATACGCAGCAGGCCGGCTGGTTGTCGCGCTTCTTCAACGGCCCGTTGATGCCGTTTTAAGGCCGCATCAAGCCGCCCATGGCTTCGTTGCAGCGCCTGGCCGTGCAGGCGCACTGTCGTCGTCGCTGCGCCTCGCCCCGGGCGGTTGATACGTCCTTATACTTAAGGTGATTAAAATGAACTTCCGCAAACTGTCCCGTTTGATTGCTGTCCCGCTGGCCCTGTGCCTGACCTTTGCCACGCTGCCGGCGCAAGCGGCGCAGGTGCTGCGCAACCTGGTGGCCGTGGAAGGCATCCGCGACAACCCGCTGGTGGGCTACGGCCTGGTGGTGGGCCTGAACGGCAGCGGCGACTCGACCCAGGTCAAGTTCGCCAGCCAGTCGGTGATCAATATGCTCAAGCAGTTCGGCGTCAAGGTGCCGGACGGCACCGATGCGAAATCGAAAAACGTCGCCACCGTGATGGTGTCGGCCGTGCTGCCGCCCGGCTACCGCAAGGGCCAGGCCGTCGACGTCGTGGTGAGCTCGCTCGGCGACGCCAAGAGCCTGCGCGGCGGCGCCCTGCTGCTCACGCCCCTGCGCGCGGCCGACAACGAGGTGTATGCGCTGGCCCAGGGCAATGTGGTGGTGGGCGGCTTTTCCGCCCAGGGCAAGAGCGGCTCGTCGGTGACGGTCAACACGCCGACGTCGGGCCGGATTCCCAACGGCGCCGCCATCGAGCGCGCCATCCCCACCGATTTCGCCAGCACCCCGAGCGTGCGCCTGTCGCTGCGCCATCCGCATTTCCAGACCGCGATCAATATCGTCGATTCGATCAACAAGCGCTTCGGCGACATCGCCACCGCCAGCGACGCCACCTCGGTGGACGTGATGGCCCCGGCCAACCCCACCCAGCGCATCGCCTTCATGGCCAAGCTGGAAGCGCTGGCCATCGACGTGGGCGAAGAGTCGCCAAAAGTGGTGTTCAATTCGCGCACCGGCACCGTCGTGATCGCCGAGGGCCTGCGCGTGCGCGCCGCAGCCGTCACCCACGGCTCGCTCAAGGTGGTGATTTCGGAAAATACCAAGGTCAGCCAGCCGAACGCGCTGGCCGGCGGCACCACGGTCGCCTCGCCGCAGTCGCAGGTGAGCGTGGACCAGGGCTCGGGCCAGATGTTCAACTGGCCGGCCGGCGCCAAGCTGCAATCGATCATCGACGTGGTCAACAGCCTGGGCGCCTCGCCCGACGACATCATGGCGATCCTGCAGGCGCTGGACCAGGCCGGCGCGATTGAAGGCGAACTGGTCGTTATTTAAGGTATCCTAGCCCCATGAGCCTCCCTTTCGATCCCTCCCGCCTGATACCGGGCACGCCCGGCAAGCTGGCCGACGTCTACGTGGCGCCGGCCGTCACCCAGCCCGGCGACACCGTCGATCCGGCCGCCGCGGCGTACCGCGCCAAGGCCACCGAGGCCGCCGTCAAGTTCGAGAGCTTCTTCATCGGTCACATGCTGCACCAGATGCGCTCGGGCGTGAAAGCCATCGCCGACGAGGACAGTCCGTCCAACAACAAGATCAACGCCGACATGCTGGACATGGCCGACAACCTGGTGGCCGACCAGATGGCCGGCCGCCGCGCGTTTGGCGTGGCCGACGCCATCCTGCGCCAGCTGCTGCCCCCGGCGGCCGGCGCCAGCCCAGCGCCGACCTCGAGTTTTGCGCAGACCACGGCGCAACCGGCGGTGCACAACGCCACGATCGACAAGAAAATTATTTCCGGAGCGCAAATTTCTTCCGGAACGCTTAATCCCGCCCGTTAAGCAGTCGCCTTTTACAAGTAACGGACCGGCGCGCTAGTGCATTGCCAGCTGCGGTCCTTCGCGTTCACCAGGAAAGACCCTTGCAAAAATGAGCATAACCTACAACGCACTGTCGGGCGCCCAGGCGGCCCAGGCCGCCATCAACACGGTCAGCCAGAATATCGCCAATTCCAAGACCCAGGGCTATACCCGCCAGGGCGTGCTGCTGCAGACCAGCAGCGCCGGCGCCACCACGATCTCGGCCGGCAATGGCGTGACGGTGGGCTCGTTGCTGCGTTTTTCCGATTCCTACAAGTCGCAGCAGATGTGGCGCTCCAACTCGGAGCTGGGCAAGCTGACCCAGGTGCAGCCTTACCTGACCCAGCTGGAAAAGGTGATGAACAATTCGACGTCCAGCATCAGCTACGGCCTCGATAATTTTTTCAAGGCGCTCAACGCCGCCGCTGTCGATCCCACGTCGTCGCCGCTGCGCCAGCAGGTGATCAGCTCGGCCGATTCGATGTCCAAGCAGATCAACAGCATCTACAACCTGACGTCGAACCAGATGTTGTCGTCGCAACAGCAAAGCACGGCCATCCTGCCGTCGCTCAACGAATCGCTGGCCAGCATTGCCGCCCTTAACGCCCAGATCGTCCAGGTGGGCGCCAACGGCACCAACACCTCGGCCATGGTCGACCAGCGCGACCTGCTGATCGACAGCGTTTCCGCCCAGGTGGCCACCGAAGTCGTGTACAACCCGAACGGCACGGTCAACCTGTCGCTGAAAGGCGGCCAGCCGCTGGTGGCGGCCGACATCGCCGCCAAGCTGGCGTACGAAGCGCCGGGCGGCGTGCCGACCCTGACGCTGTCGTTCACCAATACCAAATACAAGCTCGACGACACCCAGGTGGGCGGTCAGGTGGGCGGCCTGGCCGACTTCCGCGCCAACACGCTGAAACCGCTGCAGGACTCGATTGCCGACATCGCGCGCGAATTCAGCACCAGTTTCAATAACACGCTCAAGGCCGGCAGCAAGCCCGACGGCACCGACGGCACGGCGCTGTTCGTCTTCAACGACAGCAGCACCACCAACCTGCTGAGCGTGGACGCGAACTTCACCACCAGCGACCTGGCGTTTGCCGCCAAGGGCGAGCCGGCCGGCGACAACAGCAACCTGCAGGCGCTGATTGCGATCAAGTCGCAGTCGATCCCGGTCGGGTCGCTGGGCAATGTGCTGCTCAGCGACGCCGACACCCAGCTGGTCGGCAAGCTGGCGATCCAGAGCCAGCAAAACCAGGCCCAGCTGAAAACCGCCACCACCATCCGCCAGCAGGCCGAGGATGACTGGACGTCCACCAGCGGCGTCAACGTGGACGAGGAAGGCATCAACCTGATCGAGTTCCAGAATATGTACCAGGCCAATATGAAGGTGATTTCGGTGGCGAACACGCTGTTTGAATCCACCTTGCAAATGTTCAACTAAGGAAGCGCCATGCGTATCGCCACCAGTCAGTACCAGTCCACCATGTTGCGCGGCCTGTCGGAAAACCAGAGCATGGTCTCGCGCCTGAACGAGCAGATGTCGTCGGGCAACCGCATCATGGTGCCGTCGGACGACCCGGTCGGCAACGTGCAGGTCTCGCGCCTGAACCGCGAGGAAGCGCTGATCTCGCAGTACCGCGACAATATCTCGTCGGTGCGCATCCGCATGACCAGCAACGAGTCCTACCTGTCGAGCATGACCAACGAAATCACCCAGGTCAACGACCTGATGGTGTGGGCCGCCGACGGCAGCAATACGCCGGACGACCTGAACGCCATGGTCACCAGCCTGACCTCGCTGCGCGACAGCCTGCTGTACACGGCCAACCAGAAGGATGCCGAAGGCCGTTACGTGTTCTCCGGCACCGAGGTGGACACGGCGCCGATCCAGCTCGACGCCAGCGGCCAGTACGTCTACATGGGCAACGACAAAAAGCAGTACACGGTGGTGGGCAACGGCATCACGCAGACCTCGAATGTCGACGTCAAGGGCCTGGACACGTTCCTCAACAAGCTCAACGCCACCATCACGGCGCTGTCGCAACCGAACGTGGATCCCAGTTCGGCGGCCTTGAAAGCCACCATCGGCAACACCATGGCCAGCGCCACGTCCACCCTGGACCTGGTGGCCGGCAAGGTCGCCCAGCTGGGCGGCGCGCAGAACATCCTGAACACGCTCGACGGCAACCACACCAATGTCAGCCTGTCGAACCAGAACGCGCTGCTGGACCTGAGCAAGCTCGATTACGCTGCCGCTGCCACCGACCTCAGCGGTTACCAGCTGGCCGTGGAAGCGTCGTACAAGGCCTATTCCAAGGTCAGCGGCATGTCGCTGTTCAACATCCTGTAATTGCCCGTCACCATGCAAATCCCGTCACCATCGACTCCTCCTGTCATCGTCACCGGCACGGCCGGCAATGGCGGCCATGCCAGCGCGGTGGACGGCACCGCACTCGGATTGAACGGCGAGAACGCGGCCACGGCCACGCCCGTCAATCCGACGCCCACGTCGGCGGCGCCGCTGCGTCGTGGACTGAACAACTGGGACCAGCCGCTGCAAAACGATATTTCCGGCGGCCAGCAGGCGCTGGACTTTCTCGAGCAAAGCGCGGCGCAGCTGCGCAACCTGAAGGCCGACCTCAGCGCGCGGCTGGCCAACCGCCAGCGCGCCGACGGCGTGCTGGAATCGAATGTGCGCCAGTTCAGCAACACCTGGCGCAACCGCACGGCAGCGTCGGGCGGCACACTCGATGCCCAGCTCAATTTCAGCAACGAAAAAACCAGCACCCGCTTTACCGTGCGCGGCATGAACGTCGGTAACCTGCGCAACGGTAACCGCGAAGTGCTGGCGCTGTCGCTGGGCGGCCAGAACCTGCGTTCGGTGGTGCTGGAAGCGGGTCTGACCGACCAGCAGATCGCCCAGCGTTTCGACGACGCGCTGGCGCCGTCGGGCGTGCGGGTGGCGCTGGGCGACGACGGCCAGCTGGAATTCACGGCGCCGGAAGCGCAGTGGGCCGGCATCCGCGACAGCATTGCCGTGCAGGGCAACGGCCAGCGCTTCCCTGCGGGCCAGCTGAACCGCGTCAAGGCCGATGCGCAGGCGCCGGCCATCGATCCCGATACCTGGCAAACCGGGGACGTCGAGAGTTTGCGCGCCACGCTGCAGCAAGTGATGCAGGCGCTCACGCGGGTGGAAAAGTCGATGGCGTCCGTGAAGTCGGCCATGAACCAGGTCAACGCCCGCGTCAAAAGCACGGAAGTGTCCACGACCACGACCGCCGGCATGGAACAGGCGGCCGAGAATTTTGTCAGCACGGCCAGGCAGCCCGGCTACCAGTCGCTGCTGTCGATCACGTCGGCGCTGGCCGGCATCAGCCGCGACCGCGTGGTGTCGCTGCTGCGGCTGCGCTGAAACATGGGCGGTCCGCCGCGGCGGGGCCGCGGCGCAATCGCGGCTGCCGCTGCTGTTGAACTGCCGCAGCCGGCTACCGTAATCCACGCCGCGCCAGCTGCGTGAACGCATCGGGCGCCATCGGCTGCGCATACCTGTACCCCTGGGCAAAGTCGCAGCCGGCCAGTTCCAGCAAATGGCTTTGCGCCGCCGTTTCCACGCCTTCCGCCACCACCCGCAATCCCAGCCGGTGCGCCATTAAAATCAAGGCTTCGCACATGGCCAGGTCGCCGCTGTCGTTGGCCAGGTGCTGGATGAAGCTGTGGTCGAGCTTGAGCAGGTCGATGCCGAAATGCTTGAGGTGCGCCAGCGACGAGTAACCGGTGCCGAAGTTGTCAAGCGCCACCTGCAAACCCATTTCGCGCAATGCGCGCAGCCGCTCCGCCACCTGGGTCGCGCGGTCCAGCAGCACCCGTTCGGTAATTTCGATGATCAGGCTGCCGGGAGCCAGTCCCAGCTCGGCCGCATAGGCCAGCCAGCTTTCGTACAGCGCCGCATCGCCGCGGAATTGCGCCGACGACTGGTTGATGCCCACCTGGAACCCGGTGCCGATCTCGTCCTGCCACTGGCGCGCCTGGCGCGCCGCCTGGCGAAACACCCAGTCGCCGATCTCCATCATCAGCCCGCCCGACTCGGCAAACGGCAGGAAGTCGCCCGGCGCTAACAGGCCGCGCTCCGGGTGGCGCCAGCGCAGCAGCGCTTCGGCCCGTTCGATGGCGCCCGTGCGCAGGTTGACGATCGGCTGATAATGCAGCTCCAGCTGCCGGGTCGACAGCGCTGCGCGCAGGTCGAGCGTGACCTGCTGCCGTGCCTGCGCCGCGTGCTGCAGGTCGGGCGTGAAATAACTGTAGCGGCAGCGGCGGTTCTGCTTGGCCGCATACATGGCCTGGTCGGCGTTGCGCACCAGGTCCTCGGGCGAGACGGCGTCGGCCGGAAACACGGAAATGCCGATGCTGGCCGACACCTCGGGATGGGCCGCCCCCAGCGCGAACGGGCATTGCAGCCGCGTGACGATGGCCTGGGCGATGCGCTCGACGGCATTCACGCTGTCGAGCCCGGTGAGAATCACGGTGAATTCGTCGCCCCCCAGCCGGGCCACGGTGTCGGTGGCGCGCACGCACGCGGCAATGCGCTGCGCCGTCTCGATCAGCAGCCGGTCGCCCTGGTCGTGGCCCAGCGTGTCGTTGACCTGTTTAAAACCGTCGAGGTCGATGAACAGCAACGCCAGCAGGTTGCCCTCGCGGCGCGCCTTCTTGACTTCCTGCGCCAGCCGGTCCTGGAACATATGGCGGTTGGGCAGCGCCGTGAGCGCATCGAAATTGGCCTGTTGCCAGATCAGCTCGGCCGAGGCGCGGCTGTCCGTGATGTCGGACACCAGCGCCAGCGCGCCCAGATAGGCGCCGTCGCCGCCGAAGATGGGGTTGGTGGCCAGCGTGACCCAGAGCTCGCCGCCGTCGCGGCGCAGGAATTTGAATTCGTGGCGCTCGGCCACGCCGCGCTGGCGGCGCGCGATATTGAGTTCCAGGATGGCGCGGCCCTCGTCGTCCATGAAGGCCACCAGCGGCTGGTCGAGCATGTCCTCGATGGCGTAGCCCAGCATGGCGGCCATCCTGGGATTGACAAAGCTGGTACGCGCGTTGGCGTCGATTTCCCAGATGCCCTCCTCGGCGCAATGGACGATGCGGCGAAACCGTTCCTCGCTGCGTTCGAGCACGGCCAGCTTGCCTTCGGCCGGTTCCAGCTGCACGCGCAGGGCCTGGCCGCTGCGGTCGGCGCTGGCGTGCAGCGTGACAGGCACGCCCTGCTGATTGCGCATGCGCACCAGTTGCAGGTCGCACCGCTGCGGCAGATCGCTGTTGAAGGCGCCGCGCACGAAGCGGTCGAAGTCGTCGAGGAAGCGGCTGGCCACGAACTGGCGCAGCGTGTGCTGGTCGGGATTGGCGCGCTCGATGCCCAGCAGGTCGGCGCCCACCACGTTCATTTGCAGGATGACGGTATCGGGCCCCAGCACGAAATAGCCGACCGGCGCCAGCAGGAACAAATCGTCAAAGAACGCCTGGTCGGCGTCGCCCCGCTCCAGCGTGCCGTGCTGGTCGGGAGCCTGGGTCCGCGCCGGCTCCAGCGGTCCCAGGCCGGACCGCACCGCATCATAGGCAGCGGCTTCGGGCAGGATGGAAAAGCCGGGCAAGACGCTGGGGCGGTCCTCGGCGTGCGCGAACTGGCGGCGCAGATTGGTGGCTTGCTTCTCCATACCCTCCCTTGGTCGTGGCTGCGGGGTGACACGTCCAGGCTAGACTAGCATTGTCCTTAATCAATGTCGAGAAAACATCAATCGTCAACGGTGTGCACGATTCAAACGTTGTTCCGCGCGCCGTTGCAGCGCCTCGAACAGCAGACTGAGGACCCAGTAAATGGCGGCGGCCGCCAGATACAGCGGCAGCGGCTGAAACGTGGTGGAGATCACTTCCTTGGTAGACAGCATCAACTCGGTGAGGGTGATGACCGACACCAGCGAAGTGTCCTTGATCAGGCTGATCAAGGTGTTGCTCATGGCCGGCACCGCCATGCGCAGCGCCTGCGGCATGATCACGTGCAGCAGGGTGTCGCGGTAACCGAGGCCCAGGCTGTAGGCAGCGGCCCATTGCCCCTGGCCTACCGCGCCGATGGCGCCGCGCAGGCTCTCCGACAGAAACGCGCCCGAGTTCAAGCTGAGCGCCAGCACGCCGGCCGTGACGGGCGTGAATTCCACGCCCACGCTGGGCAGGCCATAATAAATGACGAACATCTGCACCAGCAGCGGCGTGCCGCGGAACAGGCTCACATACACCGACGCCGGCCAGCGCAGCACGCGGTATGGCAGGATGCGCAGGATCGCCACCGGGAAACCGATCAGCAGCCCGCCCACCATGGCAGCCAGCGCGAACAGCACCGTGTAGCCGGCGCCGCGCAGCATGATGGGCGCGGCATCGACCAGCAGCGTGCGCAGCTCCAGCAGGCCTTGCCCATCCATGCTCAGGGCGCCTTGCTGACGTCAGTGCCGAACCACTTGACCGAGATGGCTTTCAGGCTGCCATCAGCGGCCGCATCGGCCAGCGCCTTGTTAACGGCTGCCTTGAATTGCGGATTGCCCTTCTGGAACGGGATGCCCATGCGTTCGACCGCGCCCACGCGCGCGCCGGCCTTGATCGGCAGCTTCGACATTTTCAGCAGGTAGGCCGACATCAGGCTGTCGTTGAGCGCGGCGTCGATGCGCCCGCCGGCCAGGTCGGCCATGGTGTCGGGCGCGGCAGGATAGCTGCGGACCGTGATGCCGGGAATGGCCTTGGCCTGCTGCTCGTACACGCTGCCCTGCCCCACGCCCAGCTTTTTGCCCTTGAGGTCGGCCAGGGTCTTATAGACGGTCTGGTCGTTGTTGCGCACGATGAGCTGCGGCATTGAATAAATATAGGGTGCGGAGAAATCGAAGGCCTGCTCGCGCTTGGCGTTGATGCCCACCTGCGAGACGATCACATCGTATTTATTGGCCGACAGCCCGGCCAGGATGCTGGCCCACTCGCTGCTGACGAACTCGACCTTGACGCCCAGCCGGGTAGCCAGCAGGCGCGCCACATCGACATCGTAGCCGGCCAGCTCGCCGCTCTTTTCCTTGTAGTTGAACGGAGGATAGGTGCCCTCGAGCGCGACCTTGAGCGTGCCGCGCGCCTTGACCTTGTCGAGCAGGTCGGCCGCCAACGCCGGTGCGGACAGCAGGGACAGCCCCAGCGCCAGCAAGGTGGCGCGGCCCAGCTGCCGGGTGAAATCACGTTTATCCATGGAGATCCTTGAAAGTTACCAGGCGGCGCCCATGCGGCGGCGGCCGAAATGATGCCCGACCACCAGGATGGAACTGGCGACCAGGCTGCTCAAGCCCATCATTAACTGTATCAGCTTATCGTCGGGCAGTACCCAGATCGAACCGGGCGGCGGCTCGCTCACGTTGGCGGCCGCCATGATCAGCGGCGCGATCCATTCGGCTTCGGGCGTGACGTCGAGCACGATGGCGCCGTCCTGGGTGGTTTGCAGATAGATTTCGCCGCCGGCGGCCAGCGTGAAGCACACGCCGTAGCCCGTTTCGTGCGGCGCAATATGTTCCTGCAGGCTGAAATTGTGCTCGGCGATCCACAGTTCCACGTCGGCCGGGGTTTCCAGGCCGCTCCATGGGACCGGGCGAAAGCGCGGGCGCTCGTTGCGCTCGTCGTTAGTTTGCTTATCCATGCTGCGTATGTATTCCGGGTGAAGGCCAAGGCGCCAGTGTACCCGATCGATGGTGCGGCCGTCGG
>JBEVMD010000567.1:0-16797 GCA_040508835.1 Duganella sp.
ACCGTCGCTGCGGCCAGCGCGTGTCGGCGCCCGTTGAACATTGTCTGCATGGTCGTTCACCTTCTGGAAAGCTGCGGCCCGCGCGGGCGGTGGCGCCGGCGCGGACGGAATTGGCAAGACTTACTGGCGCGGGCCCTGGTACATCAGGCCGCTGTCATTGAGACCGAACTTGAATTTTTTGTTCATCTCGATGATCTCGGCGCCGGCCAGCAGCGCCGGGCCGTAGCCGTGCGCCGCCTTCACGCTGGTGGGACGATACGAATAAAACGCCGGGTCGAACGCCATGCCGGTGCCCACGCAGATGCCCTCGATCTGGCCGTTGGCCAGCACCTTGGACGCGGTGGCGTTCCAGGCCAGGTTGGCCATCGGTCCGTACGCCTGCGGCTCCACGTAGCCGCGGTTGACGGCGCGCGCGATGGCATACGTATAGATCGCCGTGGCCGAGGTTTCCTGGTACGTGTCGGGACGGTCGATCAGCTGGTGCCAGAAGCCGTCGCGGGTCTGGTACGCGGACAGGCCCTTGATGTGGGCGCGCAGCTGCTTGAGGATGGCGTCGCGCTGCGGATGATTTTTCGGCAGCACTTCCAGCACTTCCACCATCGACATCACGGCCCAGCCGTTGGCGCGGGCCCAGTGCATTTCGGGATGGTCGGTCACGCCTTCGACATAGCCGTGCATGTAGATGCCCAGCTGCGGATTGAACATACGCCTGGAAAATTGCAGCACCTGTCTGGCGGCATCGTCGAAATGCCTGCTGTTGCCGGATACGGCGCCCAGGTACGCGATCGTCGGCACGCCCATGAACATGTCGTCGAGCCATACCGTGTTCTTCAGCGGCCGCGCCTTGAAGCCGCCGTTGCCATCCGGCCCGCCCCGGGCAAACGTGCCGTCCTTGAGCCGGTATTCTTTCTTGGTGACGAAGTCGCCGCAGATGCCGATCATCTGCGTGTAATCGACCTTGACGCCGGCCAGCTTGGCCTTGAGGAAGCTGTGGCACAGCGCGCCGGCGTCGTCGAGCGCGTGCGGATTCAAAAAGCTTTTATGGGGCGCGTGCGCATTTTTCGGGTCGGCTTGCACCACCGGGTTGTACAGTTTGGTCAGATCGGCCAGCAGCTGGTGGCGCTTGACGGTGTAGTCGGTGTAGCGCGCGTCGCCCGTGGCGGCGCCGGCAGCCAGCATGCCCAGATACGTCACGCCCCACTCGTAGCTGGTCAGGCGGAAATCGCCGGGCTTGAATACGGCGTCGGGATCGGCGGTGGTGAGACGGGCGATCGGCGTGCCGTCCGACTTGTGGATCAGCTCGGCCGGCGTGGTGCGGTCCAGGTACGTGTACACGCGGTCGAGGACGGTCTTGACTTCTTCCGCGCTCATGGCGCGATACGGCGTCGGATAATCGACCACCAGCGCGTGCAGCATGGCGTCGGCGGGGGCCGGCCCCTTTTCCTGCGCGGGCGGCGCCTCCTGCGCCATGGCGTTGAACAGCAGGCCCATGCCGATGGCGAGCGCGCCGTTCCGGCTGCGGCGCAGCGTCGAGGAATGCATCAAGGTCGTCTCCTTTTGAGTTGTCATGTCTTGCGGTCGGGAGCACGCCGATGCAGGTCGCCCCGTCCGCCACGGCAATAGTAACCGCCATGAGCCGCCCCGATGCGTCAAGCTGGTGATTGTTCGCGTTGCCGAACGCTCAAAATGCGTGGCGAAGTCCGAGCATGATGACGTTCTGGCGACCGTTGGACGACGGCGAGCCGGCCTGCGAGTCGCCCACCACGGCCACGGCATCGACCACCGTCACGCCGTCGGCGCCCAGCGTGGCGCCACGCGCGCGCTGGAACGCCTGCAGCACGTAGACGGCCGTGCGCGGCGACAGCCAGTACGCCTGCTGCAGCGCCACCTGCCGGTAATTGGCGGGGTTGGCAATGCCGTTGGCCGCGCTGGCGCGCGTGAGGTTGGCGGCCATGCCCAGCACCCACGGCGTGGCCGTCTGCCAGGTGGCCACCAGACCGGCCGTGTTAAACACGGCGTGATCCGCAAAGCGCGAAGCGGCATTGGGCCGGTACTGGACATTGCTCAGCGTGCCGCCCACGCTGACCGGTCCGAACTGGCGGCGCACGCCGGCCGTCAGGTAGCGCACGTCGCCGGCCGACAGGTAGCCGGCGTTGACGGGCGACCGGGCGAAGTTGCTGGCCGCGGCGGGATCCCACGTGGCCTGCTGGCGGCCGTTTTTCAGCAGCTGGTAGCCGAGCGCGTAGCGCCATGCGGCGCCGTCGTACTTGAGCGCCGCGCTCAGCGCACCGCCGCTGCCGGCGTGCCCGGCCTGCTCGCCGCCGGCCGCCATCAGGCCCAGGCGGACACCGGACCAGTCGGGCGATACATAGCCGACCGCATTGCTGTTGCGGATGATGATGCTCAGGCCGTCGATGTCGCCGGCTGCCGCGCCGGCCGCGCCGGTGACTGCGCCCAGCGGGCCGAGCGGACTGAGAAACGTGAAATACGGCGCGTACTGGCGCCCGGCCGTCAGCGTGCCCAGGCGCTTGTTGCTCAGCCCCACGTACGCCTGGCGGTTGAACAGGCTGCCGGCCTGGGCCGAGGTGCCGTCGTCGAGGTTGAAGCCGGCTTCCAGCGTGAACAGCAGCTCGGTGCCCTGACCCAGATCCTCGACGCCGCGCACGCCGAAGCGGCTGCCGTCCTTGTTACCGCTGCGCAAGTATCGGTTGGCCTGGCCCTGCTGGTTGGAAGTGTACGCCAGGGCCGCATCAACGGCGCCGTACAGCGCGACCTGGGAGTCGGCGGTGGCGGTGGTGCAGAAGACTGCAAGGGCAAGCGCGGTGCAAGGGGGAAGGAAGGTTCTGGTCATGGGCGAGGAATGTCGTTGCGACTCGATCCGCCAGCCGATTATTCGGATAGCGAATTAAAGTTCGAAAAACCAGTATCTTACCAAACCGGCCCGGCAGCGTGGCCCATCCGCTGCCATGCCGCCATGCCGGCACGCCGCCCGCCCCGTTCGTGCGCCGGGCACGCCGGTGCGGGCGGGCTGCGTGAATTCGCCCCCGCGCCGCTGCTGCGGGTTTGACGCGGATCAAACGATGTCGCGCGGCCCGGTTCGTACACTACGTCCATTGCCGTCGCTGCGGCCCTGCACCCGAGCCTGAGCATGCCACCGCCATCCTCATTGCCACTGCCACTGCCACTGCCACTGCCACTGCCATTGCCATTGTCATTGTCATTGTCATTGTCATTGTCATTGCTATTGCTATTGCCATTGCCATTGCCTTCGCCCTGGTCGCTGGCAGGAAAGCTGGCGGCATTTGGCCGGCTGGCCGCCTTCCTGTCCAGCGCCGGCGCCAGCGGCATGACCGGCCAGACACGCTGCGCGGACGGAGGCTGCCATGGCGTCGGTTAGCCCGCCCGACGACGTCCAGCGTCCGGCCCGGCTGCTGGTGGTCGAACACGATGCGGATGCCATGCAGGCATTGTGCGAGCAGCTCGACGCCATGGGCTACCAGGTGTGCGGTCGCGTGGACACGGGCCGGGCGGCGGTGGCGGCCGCGCAGGAACTGGCGCCCGACTTGGTGCTGATCAACGCCCTGTTGCCGGGTCCGCTCAACGGCATCGAAGCTGCCGAGATCATTTGCGGCGAGCGCGCCACGCCGCTGCTGTTCCTGAGCGACGACGGCGCGCCCGAAACCCTGGGGCGCGCCCTCGCCGCACGGCCCTACGGCTTCCTGCACACGCCGTGCGACAGCCGCGAACTGCATGCGCAAATCGAGGTCTCGCTGGCGCGCGGGCGCGCCGACAACCAGGTGCGCGACGCCTTGCAATGGTACGCAGCCACCCTGGCCGGCGTGGCCGACAGCGTGATCGTGATCGATGCCGACGCCAACGTGCGTTACCTGAATCCGGCGGCCGAGCAGTTGCTGGGCTGGCGCCTGGCCGACGTCCGCGGCCGCGACATCGACGCCGTCTTGCGCCTGCAGGACGAGGCCGGCAACCCCGGAGCATCGCCGCTGCGCCGCCTGCTTGCGGGCGACGCCAGCGTGATGCGGGCCGGCCTGTACGTGGCGCCGCGCCAGGGCGGTCCGGTGCTGGTGGAAGATTCGGCGGCGCCTATCCACAGCGAGCGCGGCACGCTGCTGGGCGCGGTGCTGGTGCTGCGCGACATCCGCGAGCGGGCCGCGGCAGAACAGCGGCTGCGGCAAAGCGAGCAGCGCTTCCGCAACGCCTTCGACCTGGCGCCGGGCGGCATGGCGCTCACCGGCGCCGACGGCCGCTTCACCGAGGTCAACGCCGCCCTGTGCCGCCTGCTGGGCACCAGCGCGGCGCGCCTGGCGGGACGCCGGCTGGCCGATTTTACCGTGGGCGACCCCGGCGGCCGCGCGCCGCCGGCCCCGCAGCGTACCCAGCCGGCGCGCGCGGTGCAGTTCGAGCAGCGCCTGCGGGCCCAGGATGGCGGCGAGGTCTGGGCGCTGGTGAGCGTGTCGCAGCTGGGGCCGGACGATAGCGGCGGCCAGCTGCTGCAGCTGCACGACATTACCGAACGCAAGCAGGCCGAACGGAAACTGGCGCGGCTGGCCCACTTCGACGCCCTCACCGGGCTGCCCAACCGCGCCGCGATCAGCGAGGAGATCGCGCGCCAGATCGCGCTGGCGCGCCGCCACGGGCAACGGCTGGCGGTGGTGTTCCTCGACCTCGATTACTTCAAGCATGTCAACGACACGCTGGGCCACGAGGCCGGCGACCGCCTGCTGCGCGTGATCGGCCGCCGGCTGCGGCGCGCGGTGCGCAGTTCGGACATCGTGGGCCGGCTCGGCGGCGACGAATTCGTGGTGCTGCTGCCCGCCATTACCCACCTCACCGACATCCTCAAGATCGCCGCCAAGATGCAGGCTGCGTGCCTGACGCCGGTGCACATGCTGGGCCACGAACTGCGCGTGGGCATCAGCCTGGGCGCCAGCCTGTACCCGGATGACGCCGACGACGCGCGCACCCTGCTGCGCCATGCGGACAGCGCCATGTACCAGGCCAAGACCGAGGGCCGCAGCAACCTGCAGTTCTACCGGCACGACATGACGCGCGGCGTGGAGCAGCGCCTGCGGCTCGGCGCCAGCTTGCGGCGCGCCATCGACCGCGATGAATTCGAACTGTATTTCCAGCCCATCGTGCGGCTCGATACGCTGCGCCCGCACGCGGTGGAAGCGCTGCTGCGCTGGCACCATCCGCAACTGGGCCTGCTGACCCCGGACCAGTTCCTGCCGCTGGCCGAAGACCTGGGGCTCACCGCCACGCTGGGCGCCTGGGTGGTGCAGACCGCCTGCCGCGCGGCAGCCGCCTGGCAGCACGCCAGGCCTGGCGCGGACGTCGGCGCGGCGGTTGGCACAGACCTTGGCGCAGACCTTGGCACGCAGCCTGGCGCGGCACCTGGTGCCGGGCACGGCGGCAAGCGCCCTTCGGTGCCGCTGCAGCTGGCGGTCAATATCTCGCCATCGCAGTTTCGCGACCGCGGGCTGGTGGCGACGATCGCCGAGGCGCTGCGCGCGGCGGGCCTGGCGCCCGAACTGCTGTGCGTGGAAATCACCGAGCACCTGATGCTGGGAGACACCGAGCGCAACCGCGAAATACTGCGCGAGCTGCGTGCACGCGGGATCAAGGTGGCCATCGACGATTTCGGCACCGGCTATTCGTCGCTCAGCTACCTGGGCCGCTTCAGCGCCGACGAGCTCAAGATCGACCGTTCGCTGACCGAGGGCATGAGCGGCGGCGCCGACCACGCCGCCATCGTGCGCGCGGCGATTGCCATGGCGCACAGCCTGCAGCTGGACGTGATCAGCGAAGGGATCGAAACCGCGCAGCAGCATGCACTGCTGCAGGCCATGGGCTGCGATTACGGCCAGGGTTACTGGTATCTCGCGCCGTGCACGGCCGACCAGTTCGGGCAATGGCTGGCCATGCATTGACGGCGGTGCGCCGGGCGCGGCGGCGAAATAATCATCCCGCCGAGCAGATTTTTTAATCAAAATAGCGCATTGCGCCGACCTTGACGATATCGCTGTTCCCCCGGAAACCACCATGATCCAGTCGCCTCTTGCCGCCCTGTTCCTGACCTGCCTGCTGGCCGCCGTCGCACTCCCCGGCCGCACCGCGCCCATCGACCGTGCCGCCGTGGTCGCCCGTCACAGCCCGCACCTGACGCGGATCGACCCGCTGGCCCCGCTCACCGTGGGCAACGGCCGCTTCGCTTTCACGGCCGACGTCACCGGTTTGCAGACGCTGCCCGACCTGTACCACGCGCAGGGCATCAACCTGGAAACGCAGGCGCGCTGGTCGTGGCACGAGGACGCCAATCCGGCCAACTATCAACTGGCCGACGCCAATACCGACTACACGGCCCATGGCCGCACGGTCGGTTATCCCACCAATGCGAAATCGCCGGCCGGACAGTGGCTGCGCGAAAACCCCCATATCCAGCCGCTGCCGCGCATCGGCCTGGTGCTGGCCGGCGCCGCAGCGCGCGCCATCGATCCCGCCGACGTCACCGCCATCGACCAGCAGCTCGACCTGTGGCGCGGCCAGTTGCACAGCCGGGTCGCGCTGCTGGGCCAGCCCGTCGCCGTGCGCAGCGCGGCCAGTCCCGCTACCGATACTGTGGCGTTCTCGATCCGCTCGCCGCTGCTGGCGCAGGGGCGGCTGGCCGTGCGCATCGCCCTGCCCTACGGCTATGCCTACCCTGCCGGCGCCACCCACCACAATCCGCCGCTGGATTTTTCCCACGCGAACGGCCATGCCAGCACGGTGCTGGAACGGGGCGAGCGCAAGCTGGTGGTGGAGCACCGGCGCGACGGCGCCCGCTATGCGATGACCATCGCCAGCGGCGGCCAGCTGATCATCCGGCAGCCGTCCGCCCACGTGTTCGAGATCGCGCCGGCCGCGGGCGACACGCTCGCGTTCACGGTCTCGTTCGTGCACGAGGGCGTGGCGGCGGATGCCGACGTGGCGGCCGTGCTCGACGCCAGCGCCGCCCACTGGCAGCGCTACTGGCAGCAGGGCGCGGCCGTCGATTTTGCCGGCAGCACCGATCCGCGCGCGCACGAGCTGGAACGGCGCGTGGTGCTGTCGCAGTACCTGACGGCCGTGCAGCTGGGCGACGACCTGCCGGCGTCCGAGAGCGGGCTCACCACGTCCACCTGGTACGGCAAGCACCACACGGAAATGGTGTGGTGGCACACGGCCCATTTTGCCCTGTGGGGCCGCCCCGCCTACACGGCCAGAACCCTGTCGTGGTACCGCGACACCCTGCCCGTGGCGCGCGCCATCGCCCGCGCACGCGGCCTGACAGGAGCGCGCTGGATGAAGATGACGGGCCCCGGCGGGCGCGAAAGCCCCGGCGGCAATCCGCTGATCGCCTGGAACCAGCCGCATGCGATCCACCTGGCCGAGCTGCTGTACCGCGCCGATCCCACGCCGGCCACGCTGGCCGCCTACCGGACGCTGGTGTTCGACACGGCCGAGGCCATGGCAGCCATGCTGCACTGGGAAGAGCGGGGCCAGCGCTACGTGCTGGGGCCGCCGCTGTGGATCGCGCAGGAAATCTACGACCAGCGCACCAGCATGAACCCCGCCTACGAACTGAGTTACTGGGCGCGCGGCCTCGAGATCGCCCAGCAATGGCGCGAGCGCCTGGGCCTGCCGCGCGATGCGGCCTGGGAACACCGGCGCACGCACCTGTCCCGGCTGCCGGTCAAGGACGGCAAGTACGTGGCGCTGGAATCGACGCCCGACACCTGGGACAATGTGGACAGCCGCCACGACCACCCGTCGTTCCTGATGGCGCTGGGCCAGCTGCCCGGCGACGGGGTCGACCGCGAGACCATGCGCCGCACGCTGCACGCGGTGCTGTCCACGTGGGACTGGAAAACCAAGATCTGGGGCTGGGATTATCCGATGATCGCCATGACAGCCGCGCGCCTGGGCGAGCCGCAGGCGGCGGTCGACGTGCTGCTCAAGACCGACGGTCCCAACAACAGCTACACGGCGGCCGGCCACAACATCAACACGCGCCTGCCCGTGTATTTACCGGGCAATGGCGCGCTGCTGGCGGCCGTGGCGCTGATGGCGGGTGGCTGGGACGGCGCGCCGCAGGACGCAGCTGCCGGCGCGGCGCCGGGGTTTCCGCACGACGGCACCTGGACCGTGCGCGCCGAGGGTTTCCAGCGCCTGCCGTAATCAGGCCGAGGCGTCGCCTTCCAGTAACTCCCTGACGCGGCGCGCCAGCACATCCGCCGCGTACGGCTTGGTGACGATCTGCATGCCGGGCGCCAGGTTGCCGTGGTTGAGTACGGTGTATTCGGCATAGCCGGTGACGAACAGCACCGGCAAGCCGGGCCGCCGGCTGCGGATGGCGTCCGCCAGCTGGCGGCCGTTCATGCCGTTGGGCAGGCCGACATCGGTGACCAGCACGTCGAGGTCGGGATGGGCCGCCAGCGTGGCGAGCGCAGCGGGACCGTCTTCCGCCGCCACCACTTCGTAGCCCAGCTCGGACAATACTTCCACGGCGACGCTGCGCACCAGCGGTTCGTCATCGACCACCATGATCTTCCTGCGGCCAGACGCGGCCGGCGACGGGCTGTCGTCCGCCGGCGCTTCCGCCACCTGCGCTCCGCCCGTGTGGCGCGGCAGGTACAGGCACACGGTGGCCCCGGCACCGGGCGCCGAATAGATGCGCACCGAGCCGCCGGACTGGCCGGCAAAACCGTACACCATCGACAGGCCCAGCCCGGTGCCCTGGCCGGTGGGCTTGGTGGTGAAGAACGGGTCGAACGCGCGGGCGATCACGTCCGTCGTCATGCCCACGCCGCTGTCGGACACGGCCAGCGACACGTACTCGCCGGCGGCCAGGCCCCGCTCGGCGGCGGCAGCCGCATCGAAACACTGGTTGCCGGCGCGGATGACGATGTTGCCGCCGTCGGGCATGGCGTCGCGCGCGTTGATGCAGAGATTGAGCAGCGCATTCTCGATCTGGCCCACGTCGACGAACGTGCTCCACAGGCCGTCGGCCATGTCGGTGGCAACCGCGATGCCCGGCCCCACGCTGCGGCAGATCAGCTCCCACATGCCCGCCACGATACGGTCCAGGCTGGAAGGCTTGGGATCGAGCGTTTGGCGGCGCGAAAACGCCAGCAGGCGCTGGGTGAGCGCGGCGGCGCGCTTGACGGCGGACTGGGCGCCGCCCAGGTGGCGGTCGAGGTCGGACAGCCGGCCTTGCCCCAGGCGGAATTTCATCAGCTCCAGGCTGCCGCTGATGCCGGCCAGGATATTGTTGAAGTCGTGCGCCAGGCCACCCGTGAGCTGGCCGACAGCGTCCATTTTTTGCGCCTGGCGCAGCGCCGCTTCCGCCTGCAGCAGCGCCGCCGTGCGCTCCTCGACCCGCTGTTCGAGCGTCTCGGTGAGGGCGCGCAAGGCGGCAATCGCGCGGTCGCGCTCCGCCTCGACTGCGCGCCGCCCCTCGATATCGATCAGCACGCCGGGGAATTTGCTGCCGGTGCCGTCCGGCGCCAGCTCCACGCGGCCGTTCGCCTCGAGCCAATAATACTGGCCGTCGCGGCGCCGCGTGCGGTACTGGTGGGCATAGGCGCCGCCGCGCGCAATCGCATCGGCAATGGCGGCAGCCAGGCCGGCGCGGTCGTCCGGGTGTACCGTCTCCACCACCTCGGCCAGGCTCAAGCCCGAGCGGCCCTTGGCGGGATCGAACCCGAAGGCGTTGGCAAAGCCTTCGTCCACGCTGAACCGGTCGGACGGCAAATCCCAGAACCAGGTGCCGATGATGGCGCCGGCGGCCAGCGCCAGCTGCACGCGCTGCACGTTGTCCACCAGCGCGGCCTCGGTTCTCTTGCGCGCGGTAATGTCGCGGAACAGCACCGACACCTGGCGCATCTCCGCCGGCCCCACGCGCCGGGCGGATACTTCGATGTAGCGGTCGACGGCGGCAAATTCCTGCTCGAAACGTGCCGGTGCGCCTGTTGCCAATACGTGACCGTACAAATCGAGCCAGATCCCGGCGTTGTCCGGGTCGATCTCGCGCAGCCGCTTGCCGACGATGCCGCCGATGCCGGTGTGGCGCTCGTAGCCGGAATTGGCTTCGATGTGGACATAATCGCTCAGGGGGCCGTGCGGGCCGTCGATGAACTCGATGATGCAAAAACCGTCGTCGATCGCCTCGAACAGCGCCTGTCGCTGGGCCCGGTTCTGCGCCAGTTGTTGTTCCAACGCAGCGCGGCTGGGCGATGAAAATTCCATGTCCGTTATCTTATGTGTTGGTGAGCGGGAAGTCGTTGGCCGCAGTGTACCATTGCCGCTTAGCACCCCTGCATTGCAATCCTTGTGCCATCCTTGTGCAACCTATGCAAAAAGATGGGTCTTACGTTAGCGAGGCAACGGATAGGCCACTGTTCTTGGGCTAGACTGGCATTTTGGCCAGGAGCATGCTCATGATTCCCAGCGCACAATGTCCGGAAATCGACCGCCGCCACGATGGCCCGGCCGACACCGTGGACAGCGGGCTGGCCCTGGCCTCTCACGAGGGCGTGGGCCCGGCCCTCGAATTCATGCTTACCCGCGGCGTGGACCGCCATACCGCCCTGCGCGTGCTGGCCGGTCCCCAGTTCCATCGCCACCGCGAATCGGACGAGTACCAGCCGTCGCGCGCTTAGTTCGCGCTTGGTTCGCGCTTGGTTCGCGCTTGGTTCGCGCCTAGTTCGCACTTGCTCCATCCGTACTCGATGCCTGCACAGCCAAGCCTGGCGCATGCGTCCCCGCTTGTCGCGACCGGCGCCGGCCTGGTCAATCGGGCGCCCGCCGTACCCGGAACGACAATTTCTGGCAAAGTAGAGGTCTGTTCGCGTCGCCACCATCCAGGCTGGCAGCGCGCCGTATCACCTTGACCTGACCGGAGATCCCCGACAATGACCACCACCAGCTACCCAGATACCCGCCTTTTGATCGCCAACGAATGGCATGACGCCACCGGCGGCAAGACCATTGCCGTCGTCAATCCGGCCACCGGCCAGACCATCGGCACCGTGGCCCATGCCAGCATTGCCGACCTCGACCGCGCACTGGCCGCCGCCCAGAGCGGTTTCGACGCCTGGCGCAAGGTCCCCGCTTTCGAGCGCGCCGCCATCATGCGCCGCGCCGCCAGCCTGCTGCGCGAACGCGCCGACGCCATCGGCCGCCTGCTGACGCAGGAGCAAGGCAAGCCGCTGGCCCAGGCCAAGGCGGAAGCGACCGCCGGCGCCGACATCATCGACTGGTTTGCCGCCGAAGGCATGCGCGTGTATGGCCGCATCGTGCCGTCGCGTAACCCGGCCGCCCAGCAGCTGGTCTTGAAGGAGCCGGTCGGCCCGGTTGCCGCCTTTACCCCGTGGAACTTCCCGATCAACCAGATCGTGCGCAAGCTGGCTGCCTCGCTGGCCACCGGCTGCTCGTTCCTGTGCAAGGCCCCCGAGGAAACCCCGGCGTCCCCGGCCGCGCTGCTGCAGTGCTTTGTCGATGCCGGCGTGCCGCCTGGCACCGTGGGCCTGGTATTTGGCGATCCGGCCGAGATTTCCGGCTACCTGATTCCGCACCCCACCATCCGCAAGGTGACGTTCACCGGCTCCACGCCGGTGGGCAAGCAGCTGGCCGCGCTGGCCGGCGCCCACATGAAGCGCGTGACGATGGAACTGGGCGGCCACGCTCCCGTCATCATTGCCGAGGATGCGGACGTCAACCTGGCCGTGGAGGCGGCCGGCGCCGCCAAGTTCCGCAACGCGGGCCAGGTGTGCGTGTCGCCCACCCGCTTCCTGGTGCACAACAGCATCAAGCAGGAATTCACGCGCGCCATGGTGGCGCATGCCGAAGGCCTCAAGCTCGGTAACGGCCTCGACGCTGGCACCACGCTGGGTCCGCTGGCCAACCCGCGCCGCGTCACCGCCATGAACCAGCTGGTGGAAGACGCGCGCGCCAAGGGCGCCAACGTGGCCACCGGCGGCCAGCGCGTGGGCACCGAGGGCAACTTCTATGCACCGACCATCCTGGCCGACGTGCCTTTGACGGCCAGCGTGTTCAACGACGAGCCGTTCGGCCCGGTTGCCGCCATCCGCGGTTTCGACACCCTGGAAGAAGCGATCCTCGAGTCGAACCGCCTGCCGTTCGGCCTGGCCGGCTACGCGTTTACGCGCTCGATCAAGAATGCCCACCTGCTGATGAACAACGTGGAAGTGGGCATGTTGTGGATTAACCAGCCGGCCACGCCGAGCGCCGAGATGCCGTTTGGCGGCGTCAAGGATTCGGGCTACGGTTCGGAAGGCGGCCCCGAGGCGCTGGAAGCATACCTCAACACCAAGGCGGTTTCGATGGTCGGCGTGTAACACGCTACCCTTACGCTCCCCCGCCACCGGGAGGATGGACTGGTGGGCCGGCCGGATGCGATACTCCGGCCTGGCCCACCTTTTTTTTTGACCTCCCATGACCCACGGCTTCCTGTTGCACATGTTGTTCTACCTGGTGGCAGCCGTGGTGCTGGTGCCGCTGGCCAAGCGCGCCGGCATGGGCGCCGTACTGGGCTACCTGCTGGCGGGCGCTGCCATCGGCCCCTGGGGCCTGTCCCTGATCGGCAATGTCGAAGACGTGCTGAGCATCTCCGAATTCGGCGTGGTGTTGATGCTGTTCCTGATCGGCCTGGAACTCGAACCGCGCAAACTGTGGTCGCTGCGCCGTCCCATCTTCGGCTGGGGCGGCTTGCAGGTGGTGGTCGTGAGCGCCGTCCTGGCGGGCGCCGCCATCGCCTGCGGCATCGAATGGAAGATCGCGCTGGTGGCGGGACTGGCGTTGTCGCTGTCGTCCACCGCCATCGTGCTGGCCACGCTGGGCGAGCGCAAACTTTTACCGAGCCCGGCCGGCGCGGCCAGCTTTTCCATCTTGTTATTCCAGGACATCGCCGCCATTCCCATGATCGCGCTGGTGCCGCTGCTGGCCGGCGTCGCTGCCGAGCACAGCGGCCACGGCTGGTTGAAGGCCGTGAAACTGCTGGCCGTGCTGCTGACCCTGGTTGCGTGCGGCCGCTTCCTGGTCAATCCCCTGATGCGCTTCCTGGCCCGTACCGGTTTGCGCGAATTGTTTACCGCGTTTGCGCTGCTGCTGGTGATCGGTATCTGCCTGCTGATGGAATGGGTGGGACTGTCGCTGGCGCTGGGCACGTTTACGGCCGGCGTGCTGCTGGCCGATTCGGAATACCGGCACCAGCTGATCAGCGACCTGGAACCGTTCAAGGGCCTACTGCTGGGCCTGTTCTTCATGGCGGTGGGCATGTCGGCCGACTTCAGCGTGCTGCTGGCCCATCCGCTGCTGGTCGTGGGGCTGACCGTGGGCCTGCTGTTGCTCAAGGGCGGGCTGCTGTACGGCATGTCGTTCTGGTTCGACATTCCGCGCGGCCAGCGCCTGTTCTTTGCGCTGCTGATGTCGCAGGGCGGCGAATTTGCCTTCGTGGTGTTCGGCACGGCCGTCGAGGCGCGCGTGCTGGCGCCGGAAACGTCGGCCCTGCTGGTCGTGGTGGTCACGCTGTCGATGGTGGCCACGCCGCTGCTGCTGTTGCTGCACGACCGGCTGGTGGCGCCGCGCCTGCGTACCGGCAAGAAAAAGCGCGAGGCCGACAAGATTGCCGTGGAAAACCCGGTCATCATTGCCGGTTTCGGGCGCTTCGGCCAGATCGTGGGCCGCCTGCTGGCCGCCAACCGCATCGGCGTGACCGTGCTGGACCACGACCCGGACCAGATCGAGCTGCTGCGCAAATTCGGCTACGAAGTGTTTTATGGCGACGCCACCCGCATCGACCTGCTGGAAGCGGCCGGCGTGGGCAAGGCCAGCGCGCTGGTGATCGCCATCGATTCCGTGGACGACAGCCTGGCGCTGGTGGACGCCGTGCGCGAGCGCTATCCGGAACTGACCATCCTGGCGCGCGCCCGCAACGTCAGCCATTATTACTCGCTGCTCGACCGCGGCGTGACGCTGATCGAACGCGAAACGTTCGAGGCGTCGCTGCAGCTGGGCGCCAAGGTGCTGGAGCAACTGGGCTACGGCGCCGAGCGCGCGGAACAGGCCGCGAAAATCTTCCGCACCCACAACCTGAAAATGCTGCTGGAAGTGTATCCGCACCAGCAAGACCAGGACCAGGTGGTGTCGATCACGCGCCGCGGCCGCCAGGAGCTGGCCGAGATGATGGCAGGCGATGCGCAGGCGTTCCGGGATGCGGAGGCGGCGCAGGAGTCGGTGCAGAAGTAACGGCCTCACTGCCCCTTGTCCGGCGCTGTCAGGCCCACTTCCAGCACATACGCGGCGGCCTGGTTCCTGCGCGCCGCATTGCGCATCAGGTAGACCAGCACCTGGAGCTGACCGTCCGCCGGCGCCACCGTGTGGAAGCGGTTGCCGTCGCGCGCACCGACGAACAGCGCCTCCCCGGCGCCGGCCACGGTGACATTGAAGTAGGCGGACGTGTTGGCGCTTTTCAGGCCGATATCGACCTTGCTGCCCGCCGGCACGTGCACCGTGTATTCCACCGTCTGGTAGCCGGTGATCTTGCCGCTGGTTTTCCTGGCCGGATCGCCCTGCTGCACGTCGATCCGTTCGTGCCGGACGGTGTCCGCAGCGCCCGCGCTGCCGCATGCCAGCACGGCGCACAGCATGATCGTCACCCACTTAGTCATGGTCATTCCTTTCATTGAGATGCTGCGCAGCCTGGTGGCGCAGGTTGATGTCGATCTGCTGGTTGGGAATCTCGATGCCCGCCGCCGTCAGCGCCGCCAGCGCGCGGGCCAGCACATCGCTGCGCACCGTCATCCACTGGGCGACGTCCGCGGTCCAGGCCCGCACGATGAAGTTCAGCGCGCTCTCGCCGTAGCCGGTCAGCAGGACCACGGGCGCGGGATCGGCGGCCACGCCGTCCGTGGCCGCCGTCACGTCGCGCAGCAACGCGATCACGGCGGCCGGATCGGCCGCGTATGCCACGCCCACCGTGATCTCGAAACGCCGGCTGCGGTCGAACATGGTCCAGTTGGTGAGGTTGCCGCTTAACAGCAAGCCATTGGGCACGACGGCGTCGGCGCCGTCGGACGTGCGGATGGTGGTGGCGCGCAGGCCGATCTCGCGCACGGTGCCCGAGATACCGGCAGCGTCGACCACGTCGCCGGGCTGGATCGACCGCTCGAACATCAGCACCAGACCCGAGACAAAATTGTTGACCACGTTCTGCAAGCCGAAGCCGATGCCCACGCCCAGCGCGCCGAACACGATGGTCAGCTGGCTCACCTGGAAGCCGGCCGCCGACAGCGCCAGCAGGAAGCCGAAGACCAGCACCCCGTAGTAGCTGAGCGATGCGATGCTGTTGCCGACGCCGCGCGGCAGCCGCGTATGCCCGGGCAGCTCGTCGCGCAGCAGGCGCCGCACGCCGCGCGCGATCCATAGCGCCAGCCAGATCGACACGCAAAACACCAGCACGTCGCCCAGGTGCACCGACACTTCGCCCACGTCCACGCCCACGCCCATCACGGTCGTGACGAAGCCGTGCAACGGGCGCAGCACGCGGAAACGATACAGGCTGTACAGCAGCCAGCCGGCCACTGCCGCCAGCACCAGCAGGCGGTCGCACGCGGCCTGCAGCACCGGACCCTGGCGGTGCACCAGCTGCTGGCCGGAGAACAGTTGTAAGAACAGGTGCAGCAAGCCGCGGCACACGGCCACGCTGGCATACAGGACCAGCGCCATGTAGCCGCTGTCGATCACGCCGCTGGTGAGCATTTCCGCCAGCGAGATATTGCCGAAGATATTGCATGCAAACGCCACCGCCAGCGTGACCGCCACGACGATGCCGAGCGGACGCCGCACGCGCTGCAGCCAGGTGTTCTGCAGGCGGGACGCGCGCCCGGCCGGCAGGGCTGGCGGCCGCCGCAGCGTCGGCTGCCGCAGGGGCTGGAGCAGCGTCGGCTGCCGCAGCATCCACAGCGTCAGCCCGAACGCCAGCGCGTTCAATGCCAGCAAGAACAGGCGATAGATGCCGGCGTCGGCCACGGCCGCCACGCCGACGCGGTCGAGCGCATACAGGCCGATGGCGACATACGGCGGCATGCCGAGCCAGCGGGCGGTGTCGGACGGCAGCAGGCGCAGCACGGGCACCAGCGCCAGCACCAGCGCGAACTCCTGCACCAGCAGCGGCGCGCGCGGCTCCAGCACCATCACCGACAGCATGGCCAGCAGCAGCCAGGTGGATACGGGCCGATGCAGCGCGCGGCGCACGTCGGGGTCGATGGCGTCGTAGCCGCCGCGCTTGTTGCGCAGGACCAGGATCAATATCAGCGGCAGCAACAGCAGCTGGACCACGCGCAGCGCCTGCTGGTTGGCAGTGCCGGCGGCATTGTAGTCGCGCGCGAACCGGGTTTCGATGTCCAGCCCGCGGTGCATGGCGTCCAGCGATGCGCGCGTAGCGGTCGCATGGCCCAGGCCTTGCCACAGCGGCGGCACGTCGACGCGCAACAGGCGGCGGTCGATGTCGTCGATGGCCGCCGCCACGTCGGCCTGGCCGGACGCGATGCGCGCTTGCAGGGCGCTGGCGCGGTCGGTGAGCGCAAACTGGCGCGCCAGCACGGCGCCCAGCGCGGCCTCGCTGGCGTCGACCCGGTCGAGCAGCGCAGCAACCCGTTGCGACAGGATCGGCGGCAAGCCGTCAAGCAGGCCCGCCGCCCGCGTGGCCGACCACGCGGCGCGCCGCTGCGCCAGCTGCAT